>VGSX01000054.1 GCA_016874895.1 Deltaproteobacteria bacterium | reverse complement strand
GCTGACCGCCATGGAGGGGGAGCCCATCGAATATGAGAAGGGCGTGGCCGGGGAATTCGTCTCCCGGCGGAGCGTCGGTTTCCATGACCGCACCAAAGGCTCCGGCCCCATGCAGGGCTATGCCATCACCACTTTTGAAGAAGGCCAGGTCTACAGCCGCTATGAGGGACAGAGGGACGCCCAGACGAAGGTCACCAGCGGCACCTGGAAGACCTACAAGGGCACCGGCAAGCTGAAAAATATCAGCGGCCAGGGTACCTTCACGGTGGTGGCCGGCAGCCGACCGGAGGAATATATTCTGGAGTTAGAGGGAGATTACAATCTCTAAGGGATAAAAAAGTAAAGCAGCAAGAAAAGGCCCGGTGCTTTAAAGCTACCCGGGCTTTTTTTTTTGAGGCGCGGGCGGTTGCCAACGAACAAATAATGAATATAATGTAAATATATATTTTTATGTTAGCCGGTAAATTTTCTGGTATATTGGTATAGAAACACGAGTTAAACTAACTTGCCAGCAGTGTACGTAACTGAGGCACAAAGGAGGTAACTCATGGTACAATGCGCTCGTTGTCAGGCTCAGGTGGAAGAGAAGGATCTGCGCGCCCTCATGGCCGAAAAGGTGTGCGAAGATTGCTACATCAATCTGGTTGATCTGACCAAGGAATGTGACCCGTGGGCCAGCTATACGGCCAAACGGACCATGGATCAGCAAGGGGCCAAACTTTCCCCGGACCAGCAGCAGCTCTATGACCTGGTCAAAGTCAAGCAGGAAATCTCCCTTAAACTGGCCGCCAAGGAATTAGGCTGGGACAATGACAAGATCAATCACGAGATGATAACCCTGCGCCACCTGGACCTGGTGAAGACCAGACAACTGGGTCCGGATATCATCCTGAGCGTTTAGGCTATGGCTAACAGGGCCCCCTCACCAACGTTATACCCTATGGATATCACTTCCTTAATCCCCTCTCCCCCTTGGGGGAGAGGGTTAGGGTGAGGGGGTACGTAAATAATGATTCATTATCTACAACTGCAACAACCCATTTTGGCAACTATACAATATCATTCCGTTATTTAACCAGAAACCGAAAACTGAAAACTGTGTTATAACGTCAATTCCACCCGGCGCAGGCCTTCCACGGCTTCCAGGACCGCAAAGCCCAGCTTGCGGACCAGTCCCAGCATGGGTTCATTGGAGGCCAGGATTTCCCCCCAGACGGTTTTCACCCCGTAATCTCGGGCGATATTGATCACCTCCTCGATGAGTTTTTCTCCCAGACCTTTGCCGTGCCAGGGATCCGCAACGATGACGGCAAACTCCGCCTGATCCCGCTCCGGGGTCATCACCAGCCGGCCTACTCCCATCATGACCTCGGGGCCGGGGGGGGCGCCGATGGCGGCCAGGCCGATCTCCCGGTCATAATCATTCTGGGTAAAGCGGATGAGGAAACTGTGGGGAAAGTCCCTCAACACCCTGAAATACCGAAAGTATAGAGTTTCTTCAGAACAGTGGCGCAGCAGTCCCTCTACCAGGGCCTCGTCCTCGGGTTTCATGGGCCTGAGCAGGATGGGGGTGCCGTCTTTCAGGAGCCAGGAGATCTCGTACTGGTTGGGGTAAGGAGCGATGATCAGGTGCCGGGGGGCCGGGACCGTGGCCTCGGCAATGACGATGCGGGCATCCACGGCGATGCACTGGCCGTTGCTGATGAGCAGGGGATTGATATCCAGCTCCAGGATTTCAGAAAAATCGGTGACTAACTGGGACAGGCGCACCAGGATTTCCGCCAGTTGATCCAGGTTAGCGGGAGGGATGCTGCGGTATCCCTGGAGAATTTTGAAAATGCGGGGATACTGCATCAGGCGTTTGGCCAGGTGCAGGTTCAGGGGCGGCAGGGCTACGGCGGTGTCCCGGTAAATTTCCGTCAGAATGCCGCCCATGCCGAAAAGCAGCAGGGGGCCGAAGAGCGGGTCCTGGTTGCAGCCCAAAATAAGTTCCAGGTTAGCAGGCTGAACCTGGTTCTGCACCGTGACGCCCAGGATCTTCGCCTCGGGCCGGAGTTCCCGGGCCTTGCTGGTTATCTCCTCAAAGGCCTCCTGGACCTCCTGGGGGGTTTTGAGGTTGACCCGCACCCCGTCCACATCGGACTTGTGGGAGATGTCATAGGAATGAATCTTGGCCACCACCGGAAAGCCTATCTTGGCGGCGGCTTCCGCCGCGACCTGGGCGGAAGAAACGGAAACCGTCCGGTTGACGGGGATGCCGTAGGCAGACAGGATGGCCTTAGCTTCGATCTCGCTCAAGGTATAAAGCTGGCGTTTCAAACATTCATCGATGAAGGACCGGGCCTGCCGATTATTAACCTGGATATCCTGAGGGGACTGAGGGGGTGTCTCCTGCAGCAGGGCCAGGTTTTTGGTATAGGAGTACATCTGCATGAAGGTGTCGATGGCTTCTTCCGGGGTCAGGAAGGTGGGGATGCCGCCTTCATTGAGGATGCGGATGCCCTCAGCCACTTCCTGGGCGCCCATCCAGACCGCAAAAATCGGCTTGGCCTGGGGGGTCAATTCCTGGATGATTTCCTGGGCTACGGCCGTGGGATCGGTCATGGCCTGAGGCGAGAGGATCATCACCACCCCGGAGACCTCCGGGGCCTGGAGGCAGACCTGGAGGGTTTTCAAATAGCGCTCCGGGGGGGCATCCCCGATGATATCAATGGGGTTGCCGCGGCTCCAGTGGGGGGGCAGAAACTCATTTAACCGAGTTTTGGTCTCTTCGCTCAGGGTCACCGGTTCCTCGTTCCAACGGCTGAATTCGTCCACCGCCATGACTCCGGGCCCCCCGGCATTGGTGATAATGGCCAGATTGCCGCCCAGAGGCCGGTTGGTCTTGCCCAGGGCCTCGGCGCAGCTGAAGAGCTGGGAGACAGTATCCACCCGGATGATCCCGGCCCGGCGGAACAGGGCATTATACGCCTCATCCTGGCCGGCCATGGCCCCGGTGTGGGAGGCCGCAGCCCGGGCCGCAGCCGGGGACCGCCCGGATTTGGCCACGATAATGGGTTTCACCCGGGACACCGACCGGGCGGCGCTCATGAACTTGCGGTGGTTGGTCAGGTTTTCCATGTAGATGATGATGCTTTTGGCCTGCTCATTGTTCCCCAGATAGTCGATCATATCTCCGAAGTCGATATCGGCCATGGAACCGATGCTGACGAAGTGGCTGAAGCCGATCTTTTCCGAGACCGCCCAATCCAGGGTGGCGCTGCAGATAGCCCCGCTCTGGGACAGCAGGGCCAGACTGCCGGGCCGGGCCGAGTGGGCCGCAAAACTGGCATTCAGGTTGGTATGCGGACAGATAATACCCATGCAATTGGGTCCCAGATAGCGGACATTGCCCTCCCGGGCCGCAGCCTGGATTTCCTCTTCGATGGCCTGACCTTCCCGGCCCACCTCCTTACCCCCGGCCGAAATGATAATGGCCCCGGGGATGCCGACCCCGCCACATTCCCGGATGATCTCCGGGACGCCGGCAATGGGAACGGCGATAACAGCCAAGTCCACGGGCGACCCGATACTGGTCAGCGACGGATAGGCCGCCAGGCCGTCGATGGTTTCATGGTTGGGATTTATGGGATAAATTTTTCCAGGAAAACCGTCCCGTTGCAGGTTGCGGATGAGATAGTTGCCGATGCTGCCTTTCCGGGGGCTGGCCCCGACAATGGCCACGGCCTGGGGATTAAAGAATTTATCCAGAATATGCTTTTTCATGATAACCCTCGCAATAGCCCTGGAACGGGAGGAAAACGCCTGTTTGACATCATCAAAACTTTCTAACATATTCGGGGATGAGTTAGAAGTTAATTCTTAAGCGTTCAGCGGTCAGCTTACAGCCGTCAGCTAATACTTTAGATTCAAAGAGTTATTCTAAGGTGGCGGATCACTGGTTTTGCGCTTAACTTCCCTAGCCCATTGTTTTTGCTGAAAGCTGAATGCTGATAGCTGAACGCCGATGTTAATTCTTTACAAAAAAATATTAGCAGCGGTTTAGCGAGGAGTTCTGTCAGGCCGGATAAGCCGTATTCCTGAAAGGAGGAATATGAGCAGGACCCCCGCAACAAAACCTCCCACATGGGCCCAAAAAGCCACCCCCCCGCCCTGGGCAGCCCGGGCTCCCAGGGCCGAGAAGGCGCCGCTGAAAAACTGCAGCAGGAACCAGACTCCTAAAAACACGTAAGCCGGCACCTCGACAATGGGCGCAATGAAGAAAAAAGGAATGAACACCAGAACCTTGGAGTGGCGGAAGAGCAGAAAGTAAGCGCCCATGACCCCGGCGATGGCTCCGCTGGCCCCCACCACCGGTATCCAGGAAGACGGCATAAAGTAGGCATGCAGCAAGGTCCCGGCCACACCGCAGGCAAGATAGAAGAGCAGATAGCGGAAATGCCCCAGTCTGTCTTCCACGTTGTCGCCGAAAATGAACAGGGTCCATATATTGGCGATGAGGTGCAGCCAGCCGCCATGGAGAAACATGGTGGTCAGAAAGGGCAGGTAAAGGGCCAGATGTTTATCGGGATGGGCATCCAGGAGGGCGAAAAAACGGGCCGGGATAAAACCGAAGGCGGCGATGAACTGGGGCAGATGGGGACCGGTGGCCAGTTGCAGGAAAAAAATCAGGACGTTTAGACCAATGAGGCAATACGTTATGATCGGTGGGCGATCAGAGGGGATATTATCGCGTAAAGGTATCATGTTTGGGACTGCCGCCCTTAGGGGGAGATGCCAGCTCTTCCCTTAATGATAAGGGCGGTTCCGAATCGTGCAAGGGCGGGGAGGCCAAAAGAGGCTTGTTGACCAGCAGGCGTTTGCCGCCCCGGGCCTCCACAGTAGTGGCGCCGGGCAGATAGTCCTCGGGGGCACAATCGTCCATTAATAAAAAGATCCGCTGCGGGCCTTGCCAGAGTTCCATGAGCCTGTCGGGGGAAACCAAAAAATTCTCCTGGTCGGTCAGGGCAAAACCAAAGTCCGGCAACCCGTCCCGTTGCACCATGAGTACTCGCGTCCGGGCGTAGTAGCGAAAACTCATGCCGTATTCGAATTCTTCGATATTGCCCATGACCAGGACATCATCGTCTTGCAGATGCTGCCGCACCGATTTCCCGGCCCAGGCGTCGCTGAGGTGTGGCGACAGTACCGAGAGGCACTGGAAGGTGAAATACAGCAGGACCAGGGCTATGCTCCCCAGGCTGCCCAGGCTGAGGCGGGGCCACCGCCGCCAGGAGGCCAGGGCCAGGGTGGCTGCCAGGGCTGTGAAGATGGGGATGGCCTGGTAGACCAGAGGCTGGATCTGTTCGAACATGCCGGTAAATTCGCGCCGGTTATCCTCGCAGATCTGTTCCATGAAGGGCGGCAAGATCAGGAGGGCCAGGAAAAAGACGGCGCAGAGCAGCAGACTCGCCTGGACGGAGCGCGATTCCGGCTGGGCTAAATAACCCTCCAGGCGCCAGCCGATAATCAAGGCCAAGGCTGGCAGGGCCGGAAGATTATAATACTCTATCCGGGCCGAACACAGGCTGTAAAAAAGGAGAACCACCCCGGCCCAGAGCAGGAGTAAAAGTCCGGGGGCCTCTGCCGGGTCGGGTCGCAGCCAGCGTTTGGGCCGGATGGCGGCGATGGCCACCGGCAGCAGGGGCGTCCAGGGCATCAGCCAGACCAGGGTGAACAGCCAAAAGCTTCCCACAGTAATGGGGGTGATATCGGGAGGGAACCGCTGGCCGAAAAAACGGCTGATCTGTTCGTTGATGAGATGAAACTGCAGAAACCCCGGATTCTGAATTTCCATGACCCAGAACCAGGGTACGGTCAGGGCCGTAAAGACCAGGAGACCGCCGGGGTTGAGAAAAAAACGCCAGAAACGGGTGTCCCAGGTCAGGAGGGCAAACAGGCCGGCTATGGCCAGAGGGAAAAACAGGCCGATGAGACTTTTACTCATTACCCCTAAGGCGGCACACAGGTAAAAACCGAGGGCATACCGGGGCCGGGGCTCCCGGCGCCACAACCAGACAAAAACCAGGGACCAGCTCACGGTCAAAGTGATCAGGTGATCTGCCAGCATCTGAAGATGCAGGGCAAAAAAACCGATGGAGCTGAGCAGGATCATGGCCGCCAGCCAGCCGGTGAGACGGTTATAGAGCAGGGTGCCCAACACCAGGATCGCGGCCGTCTCCCCCAGGCCGATCATAAAGGTGGCCCACCGGGCCGTGTTATCGGACACGTCCCCCAGCTTGTAGGCCGTTAGATTTATCCAGTAGATCAGGGGGGGTTTGTCGAGGTAGCGGGCCCCGTTGAGCCGGGGAGTCAACCAATCGCCGGATTCCAGCATCTCCAGGGGAATCTGGGCGTACATAGCCTCCGAGCGGATGAGCGGCAACTTCCCCAGGGTGGGGAGAAAAATGAGGAGCCATAAAACTAGCAGGCTTACAATGGCCCCGGTGGTCTGCCACGCCGACCTGGTCAAAAGGGATACCCCAGACCCATGAAGACGGCATTATTGCCGCCTCGGCCGATGCCCACCTCCACGTGGCCCACCACCTGGGGCCGCACCACGGCCCGGAAACCGATTCCCGCGGCCGGATGGAGGCCCCGAAAATTGAACCGACTGAAAGTTGGGAAGACCTTGCCCACGTCAATGAAAGGCGCCATTTCGAAATGACTGACAACCCCGAAATGTCGCAATTGAAAAATCTCCATCCTCTGTTCCAGGGTTAAGGACACCATGTTTCGGTCAATCCAGCGCCATTTTCCCCACCCCCGGTTGGAGGTGTATCCTCCCAGGGAGGGCCACCGGTAAAAGGGAGTATCGCTTTCCCGGGTCAAAAATTCCCCCGAGAGATGCACTGCAGTAATCTGCCGACGGTTTTCCGGGTCCCAGGGCTGGAAACCTTTAAGCTCAAAACCCAGCCGGTCATAAGAACTGTCGCTGCCTAAGGCCTTTCGGGAGGTTTCAGCAAATAATCTGCCCAAAAAGCCGCAGGTGGGGGTATCCTGGTAGTCCCGGGTATCATAGGTAACACTCAGGCCATGGGTAAAGGCGGTATTGCGCCTATCCTGCATCACTTCCGGAAAAACTTCCTGGGTGGAGCGCAGGTTGGGCAGATGATTATCGCTGAGGGACGTTATATTAAAAGTCTCGTGCCAGCGAACTTCTACGGTGGGGGAAAGCTGATAGCCTAAAGTGGCCTGCAGGGTTCGGCCCCTGGAAGTGTAGCTGGTCTGATTGCTGGCGCTGCTGGCGTTGCCAAAGCCGTAAAAACGGGGAAAAATATCGCAATCGTATACAAATAATGCCTTATAAGACCATTCCTTGGGCTGATCCGCAGTCTTTTCATAGGCGAACTCATAGAAGCTCTGAATGTGGGTGGATGGATCGACGACCGCCCGGTAATGCACCTCCGGGGAGGGATAGGCCAAAAGCCGGAAGGCCAGGGAGGTCTTGGCATTATCGTTATAAATGGCCGACGGGGCCAGGATCATGCCAATGGCCTCATCGTCCCGGGGAAAAACCCAGACCGGCAGGAAGCCGAAATCATTGCCGGAATTCGGATCGGTGCCGATGACCGGCAAGGGGAACAGGGTCGAGGCCACCTTGCCCTGGTCTTTCTGCACCGGCAGGGGCGGCGGCAGCACTGCGGCAGGAAAGGAAAAACTGCACCCCAGGAGCCCCAGGCCGAACCAACCCAGGAGAATGGCCCCCAACCAGGCCTGCCTGAATCTCATGGCCCCGCGGGCCACCATTTCAGGAAAGATTCCACCGCAGCATCTCCCACAAATCTCGGATATCTTTTCCCAGAGTTCGCACTATGGTTGGCTCGAAGCCGGAGTGCATCATACATTGACGGCAGCGGGGGTCGCGGTCAACCCCATATCTCTGCCAATCCGTTTTCGCCATCAGGTCATTGAAGGTCGGGAAATGGCCATCGGAGATCTGGTAGCAGGGAGACCGCCAGCCCTGGGGCGTGCAGGTGGGATTGGCCCAGGGGGTGCAATCATAACTGCGCTCCCCCCGTAAAAATTTCAGGTATAAAGGAGAACTGTAAAACTTGAAGCTGTTCCCGTTCTGGGTCAGTTGCCGGAATTTCTCATGGATTTCCTCCCGGGAGAGAAAGAAATCCGTTTCCAACATTTCGAAACTGAAGGCCGGGGACACCAGCAGACCGTTTATGTTTAATTGGGTCAAGTAAGCGAAAAGAATCTCTATTTCCCTGATATCGGTCTCACGGTAAATGCTGGTGTTGGTGATGACCTGGAATCCCCTGGCCTTGGCCTTCTTAATAGCCTTAATGACCTGCTGGAAGCCGCCGGGCCGTCCTATAATGCGGTCGTGGGTGGGAGCCAGGCCGTCCAGGTGGAGGCTCAGGGTAAGCCGGGGAGAGGGTCGCAGGCGCGTTAGGGCCTTTTCCAGCAACAGGCCGTTGGTGCACAGATAGATGTGCTTAGGCTTCTGCAGCAATTCCTGCACCAGCTCGAAAATGGGAGGATAAACCAGGGGTTCCCCGCCGGTAAGGGTCACCACCGGTGCGCCGCACTCCTCTGCGGCCTCGAGACATTCTTCCAGGGTGAGCATATGCCCCAGGGTGTCCCGGTATTCCTGAATCCGGCCGCACCCGGTGCAATTGAGGTTGCACAGGTGGGTGGGCTCGAGCATGAGGACCAAAGGAAATTTTTCCTGCCGCTGCAGGCGCTTCTTGCCTAAATAGGCTGCTAGGGCAAGATTAAGGCTGGGAGGAAACCGCACCTTATTTCTCCTTCACATACCTGTGTTGGCGGAACCAATGCACCGCCTCCCCCAGGGCCCGATCAACCGGGGTCTGGGGCAGACCCAATTCCCGAACGGCTTTCTGAGAGTCGAAGTACATGAATTTCCTGGCCATCTTCACCGCGGTCAAAGGTATCTTGGGGGGCCGGCGGGTTATCCAGGTGGACCAGAATTCATTCAGATAGGCCAGACTCAGGATGGGATAATAGGGCAGCCGCCAGCGGGGAGCCCGCCGACCGCTGATTTGGGCCAGCATGCCAAAGATCTCCGCCAGGGTCAGGTTCTGGTGGCCCAGAATATATTTTTCTCCCACCCGGCCCTTGGCCTCCGCCAGGATATGCCCCTCGGCCACGTCCCGGACATGAATCAGGTTCAACCCGGAATCCACAAAGGCCGGGACCTTCCCGTTTAAGAAATCAACGATCATCTGACCGGTGGGGGTGGGCCGCACATCCCAGGGCCCCACCGGGGTGCTGGGATTGACAAGCACCACCGGCAGCCCCTGCCCGGCATACTCCAGAGCCACCTGTTCGGCCAGGAACTTTGACTTTTTATAATGGCCCACCATGTCCGCCAGGCTCACCGGCGTCTCTTCCGAGCCAGGGGTGCCGTCCCCCGGGTTTCCCAGGGTACCCACGGTGCTCGTGTATACCACCCGTTCCAGGCCGGCCTCCAGGGCCAGTCGGAGCAGGTTTCTGGTCCCCTCCACGTTGATGGCATACATGGTGGGCGGATCGGGGACCCAGAGGCGGTAGTCCGCGGCCACGTGAAACAGCCTGGCGCAGCCCTGCAGGGCCTCCTGGAGGGAAGCGGGGTCAGTTAAATCTCCTTTAACCACTTCCACTGCCAGGTCCTGGAGAGCCCGGTGCTGGGGCTTGCGGGCCAGAACCCGGACCGTTCTCCCCTGATCCAGCAAGGCCTCCGCCACCGCCCGCCCCACAAAGCCGGTGGCCCCGGTTACCAGTGTTTTAGTCATCGAGGCTGCGTCCCCGGGCCTTGAGATAATTACCTAAAGCCATGAGGGGGAAATAATCCCGGTAGAGATGATACCGGATCATAAAGTGCTTCGGAAAACCCGTGCCGGTAAAATAAGGCTCTTCCCAGCGGCCGTCAGGGTTCTGGGTCCGCACCAGATAGCGGATACCATCTGCCACCGCCTGGCTGTGGCCTTCTCCGGCAGCCAGGAGGCCCAACAGGGCCCAGGCGGTCTGCGAGGCCGTACTCGGCCCTCGGCCCCGTAGTTTCGGGTTTTTATAGGAATCGCAGGTTTCCCCCCAACCGCCGTCCTGGTTCTGATGTGCTTTCAGCCAAGTTACGGCGCGCTGAATGTACGGACTGGACATATCCTCGCCGATGCTTTTCAAACCGCACAACACCGACCAGGTGCCGTAGATATAATTCACACCCCAGCGTCCGTACCAGCAGCCGTCCGGCTGCTGCGAATCTTTTAAGAAAGCCAGGGCCTTTTGGGCAATAGCATGATCCGCCGTATAGCCGCAAAGACCCATCATTTCCAGCACCCGGGCTGTGACGTCCTCCGTGGGCGGGTCGATGAGGGCCTTAAGATCGGCAAAGGGGATCTGGTTGAGCCACTCCTTGGTGTTATCGGTATCAAAGGCGGCAAACCCCCCGTTACGCGACTGCATCCCGAGACACCACCCTATACCCCGGTTCAGGGCCGTGCGGTGCTTCTGGTGATCCGGCAAGCCCTCCGCCAGGGCCATGAGAACCACGGCGCTGTCGTCAATATCCGGGTACCAGTTGTTGTCAAACTCAAAAGCCCAGCCGCCGGAGGGTAAATAGGGATTTTTGACGGACCAATCCCCCCGCTGGAAGATCTGCTTACTCAGCAGCCACCGGCAGGCCTTGGCCACCGCCGGGTGGGTCCCGTTTAATCCGGAAGCCGTCAAAGCCCGGACGGACAAGGCCGCGTCCCACACCGGCGAGATACACGACTGCAGCCATAAACGGTCGCCGTCAGCCAAGGTAAAGAACTGCAATGCCGCCAGACCTCGCTTGATAGCGTCATGCTCTTTCCCGTAACCCAGGCAGTGCAGCGCCAGGATGGAGTTGAGCATGGCCGGCTGGATGCCGCCCCAATCCCCGGTTGCCTCCTGATGGTCAATTATCCACCTCTCCGCCTGCCGGAAGGCCCATTGCCGCAGGGGCGGGTAGGCTCGGCCCTGGTAAACCTTGAGAACTTTGTCAATGAAGACAAAAAGATTCTCCAGGCTGAAACCGTTCTTCTTTAGCTGCACCCGGTGTCCCCCGATGGGGTCTTCTCCCGGCAGAAAGAGCTCTCTCACCCATTTCTCAGGTGGCAACGGGCGCACCGGTTGTTTGGCCATCACAACGGACAGAGGCACTACCGTGGCCCGGGACCAACTGGATAATTCGTAGATGCTCAAACCGGTCCACAAAGGCAGCAGGACAAATTCCACCGGCATGGTGGGAATGCCCTGCCAGCTCAACTGGCCGAACAGGGCCAGGAAAATCCTCGTAAAGACGCGACTCTGGAGGGCCCCCCCCCGGCTGTGAATGAACTTTCTGGCCCGCTGCAAGGCCGGTTCCGCCCCACTGTAACCGGCCAGTTTTAAGCCGAGGTAGGCCTCCACCGAGGTGCTCAAATCGCCCCCATCGCCGTAGTAAATCGACCAGCCGCCGTTTTCCAGTTGCTGGTCCAGGATATAATTGGCCATCCGGGTGATTTTGTCCGGCTCGTCCAGGCCCAGGAAGTGGTGGAGCATGATATACTCCGCGGTGATGGTGACATTGGCTTCCAGTTCACCCCACCAGTAACCCTCCGGGTGCTGCAGCGCCAGCAGAGCATTTTGGGCCCGCCTGGTGGCCTGCTCCACCTCATCGGTGATATAAGCGTCGGCCCAGAATAAATCCGGGGTCCGTGGTTTCAAGGCCCTTTGCAACCCACCACCTCCTTTAATAATATATTTTTCGGGATAGATCTGTGAATTGAAGTTGTGTGAAATATTAACGAGTCATAGTATCACGATTATTGATAAAATCAAGAAATTTCTAACGGAATGCCGGATATTCACACCTTCTGCCGGAAAGCCTGAATTACTGAGCTGCGTTTCCATGGCCTGAGAAATATATTTGCTTCTAAAGCTTATGATAAATCTTTCTCCCTTATTTCAACAGCATTGACCCTAACCCTCTCCCCCAAGGGGAAAGGGGATTATGGAAATGTCTTTGATCGGGCGGGGTGATCTGCGATAATTGAAGTATTGCTGATACTGAAACGATCATGGCCGATTGGGGCCAGCCCCGATGATTAAAATCCCCCCTGACCCCCCTTTAGAAAAGAGGGGAAATACGGAGGACTCCTTTAAGTTCCCCTTTATAAAGGGGGAGTCAGGGGGATCTTCACGGTAAATGGTTGCCGACGTCATGGCGTACCAGTCTTAATAAGGAGGAGATATGCACGACCATGCCCATGGCCGCCGGGCCATAGACAGCATGATACGCGGCCAGGACCTGGGGGGATTGCTGCGTTTGGCGGAGACCTTTCACGGCCACCTGTGCCCCTTTGTGTCGTTGGGCGTCAAAGCCGGGCAGTATGCCATGGCGTCCTTGAACCGCAGCAACACCGGGATGGAGGAGATCATCGCCATCGTGGAGTGCAACAGTTGTTTCACCGACGGCATTCAGGTGGTCACCGGCTGCACCTTCGGCAACAATGCCCTGATTTTTAAGGATTTGGGCAAAACTGCGGTCACCGTGGCCCGGCGGGAGGACGGGATGGCGGTGCGCCTCCTGGTGCAACCGGATTACCGGGAGCAGATGTTCGCCCGCTACCCTAATGCCGAACCCCTGTTTCAAAAAATCGTGGTGGAGCGGCAGGGGACCCCCGAGGACTGGCACCGCTTTGAGCATATGTGGGAGGCCATCGCCCGGCGGGAATTAAAGACCCCCCTGGAAGAGCAATTTGTCATCGAATCCCTGACTATTACCCTGCCGGAGTATGCCCGCATCTACGAATCCCGGACCTGCAGCCGCTGTGGGGAACAGGCCATGGCCCCCCGGACCATAGGACCGGCGACGGAGCCGGTGTGCCTGGTGTGCGCCGGTAAAGATTTTTTCATGCTCACCGGCCAGGGGATAACCGCCGTCAGCCCGGACTAGTCGTGACCCAATCTGAAATGCCCTTCCTGGACCATCTCCAGGAACTCCGCAAACGGCTCATCGTTTCTCTCATCGCCCTGTTCATCGGCATGGCGCTGGCCTGGAGCTTTGCCCTGTCGGCCCTCACCGTGATCCAACGGCCCCTGACGCAGCCGTCCTTGATAAAGCGCCTGCAGCACGACCTGGTGAGCCGGGTCCAGAACAACTATCCGCAGTTTGCGGAACACTTCGGGTTGGAGCCGCCGGACCTGGACGTGCCCATGCGCAAGCTTAATTACATGGCCCCGCTGGAGCCGTTTTTTGTCCAGATGAAGCTGTCCCTGATCATGGGGCTGATCCTGGCCTTGCCGGTAATCCTGTATCAGACCTGGCTGTTCATAGCCCCGGGGCTGTATCCTCATGAGAAAAAATACGTTTACCTCTTTGTGCCCGTGGGCACCCTGGCCTTTATCCTGGGGGACCTGTTTTTTCTCTACATTGTCTGGCCCCTCATCGTGGCCTTTTCCCTGGGTTATGAAAGCGCCACGCTCTATCCGCTGCTCAACCTGAGCCAGTATGTCAATTTTGCCCTGCGATTGCTCCTGCTGTTCGGCCTGATCTTCGAGCTGCCGTTGATTATGTTGATTCTTTCCCGGCTGGGGCTGGTGCGGCTGGAGTTTCTGGTCAATCAACGCCGTCTGGCCATCCTTCTGAGCCTTATCATTGCGGCCTTTCACGCCGACGTGATCACCATGATCATGGTGGCCCTGCCCCTGTATGGGATGTATGAGGTGAGCATTGTGGTGATTAGGCTGCTGGGCGGCCCCAAGAGCCGGACTGTGGCTGACGCCGACGAAGCCCCGGCAACAACCGGGGAGGGTTGAGGGCCGGGCCATAATAAGCTTGACAAAATCAAGATAGCTGTTTTACAATCGGCCTAACGATAGAGGGTGCCCCTTGGGGCTCAATAGGGAAGCCGGTGTGAATCCGGCGCGGTCCCGCCGCTGTAACCGGGGACGAAGAACGCCTGAGGCCACTCTGCCGGGAGGCAGGGGAAGGCGCGTTCAGTAGGTCGAACCGGGAGCCAGAAGACCTGCCCGCACAACCAGCCACCGGAGCGGCGCGGCACCGCCGGCAGGGCGATACTTAAGGACCAAGAAACAGGGTGCAATCCTTAGGCTTACAGAGGCCTGGGGATTTTTTTTTGGACACGGTAAGGAGGAATTGTGATGGTTCTGACAGGGAAAATTTTATTGGCATCTTTCATTGTTGGAGGGCTTATGGCGGCGGGGCCGGTGGCCGGGGCGACGGCTAAGCCGGCCATTGTCCTGGTGGCTTTTGGCACCAGCACTCAGGCTTTTGATACCTATGATTATATTGACAAGAAGGTCAAGGAGCGCTATCCGGGACACGAAGTCCGGTGGGCCTACACCTCCAGGATCGTCCGGAAAAAACTCAAACAGGAAGAGCAGCGGCATCTGCCGGATCTGAACGAGACCTTGCAGGAATTGAAGGCTGCGGGTTTTACCGAAGTGGCCATCCAGTCTCTGCATGTAGTCCCCGGGGAGGAATGGGAAAAGAAGGTGGTGAGTTATCAGAAAACTCCCGGGATGAAGATTGCCTTGGGAAAGCCCCTGTTAAGCTCCCTGGCTGACCGGGAAAAGGTAATCAAGGCCCTGGCCAGGGATTTCCCCGAGGACCTGCAGCAGCACGCCGTGTTCCTGGTGGGGCATGGGAGCCCGTCACCCGCCGGGACCAGGGAATATTTGGCCTTCTATACCCTGTTGCTCTCCAAGTACAAGGGGAAAAATGTCTTTTTCGGGGTGCTGTCGGGTCAGCCCGAAATGAAAAACGCCCTGAACGGGGTGAAGAAGTCTCCGGCCACAGCGGTAACCTTTGTGCCCCTGATGGTGGTGGCCGGGGATCATTTTGAAAACGATATCATGGGTGACACGGACAGTCTCAAGTCCGAACTGCTGGCCCACAAGGCCTATGAGATTCAGGCCATCGACAAAGGGCTGGGCTACAATGACGGCGTTGTCCAGGTATTTCTGGAGCACCTGGAGGGTGCACTCAACTCTTTGGATAAAAAGAAGAAGGGCTAAATTTAATAGGAAAGCCACGAACGCTCACCCGGTCTCCAGACCAGATAAGGCCTTCGTGGCTTAATTCTCAGCGGTTGCGTGGCTTTCCGTTAGTGGCAGCACTTGTGTTCATGTTGATGATGGCCGTCGCTGTGCACGTGCTCATGGGTGTGTTTCCCGGATTCGTGGGAATGTTCATGGCCATCATGGGTGTGGGACATGGCATGGTGTTCATGCTCGTGCTCATGTTTATCCTTGTTATGGCAACACATCCGGACTCACCTCCTTTTTTATAATTTATTTTATATTAATGCATAGTTTCTTTATGTCAA
>VGSX01000053.1 GCA_016874895.1 Deltaproteobacteria bacterium | reverse complement strand
AAACTTTCTCATGTTCCCAAAGCAAAGATTGAGGCCAATATCTATTTGATATTATTTCCCAAAACCTGGATCAGAGGCAAGGGAAATATTCCCTTGGGGGGCAGATAATATGGTTATACCTGCCCTTGATGCGCTCCTAATGATCATTTTGAAGGGTTTCGCTATGCAGATCATACCTTCAACTGTTTGATATTTTTGAGAAGTTTTGGTCATGGCAAGTTATCTACTCCTTGACGGGTCGGGAAAAAACCGTCATGATTCTTGAAAACTAATGGCTCTGTGGGGAGAATCAGTTAGGCAGCTTCAACCAGGTTGGAGGGCTTGTCATGTCAGAGGAAACCTATCCTGGCTGGTACAACTTAATTAAGGAAAAACATGGCAAATTTATTGAGGCTCTGGAGCAGCTAGGAGAAACGGTACGCAAAGAAGGGCCGCTGGATGAAAAGACTTCGCACCTCATCCAGTTGGCGGCCGCCGCGGCCATCCGCTCGGAAGGCGCAGTGCACAGCCACGTGCGTAGAGCGCTGAAAGCCGGCGCGACCCCTGCGGAAATCTATCATGCCGTCATCCTGCTCACCAGCACCATTGGCTTTCCCAATACTTCCGCGGCCATGAGCTGGATTTATACTGCCTTGGAGAAGAAACGGGTGGTGGGCTAAGGAGGATTCCGCCTTCCAATAATCAGAAAGGGCCCCAAAGGGCCGTATTAGTATTTTGGGATAAGCCGGGGGGGGAACCACGGTTGAGGGGCGACCGCTTTCTATTTTTCCTTTTGGAGGGCTTTACTCCCTCGGTCCATTTCACCTGACATTGGCGACGCTTGGGATTTATTTCCCTCTTTTTCCATCATACGGGACCGAACGGCCGCCGCCCCAAATCCCAAGGTGAGCGCCTGCCCCATCTTCTTGCACACCACCACGCAATCGCCGCAGTTGTTACACTCGGTCTCCCAAATATTCGCCAGAGTCTTGGGATTGAGGGCGAGGGAGCAGGCTTCCTGGCAGGGGTCATACCCTTTATGGCAGGTGCATTTCTCTTGGTGAAATCCCACCTGCAACCGGTAGGGGTCGGCAAGCTTGGCCACGGTCAAGAGAAAAGCCTGGGGACATATATAGCGGCACCAGAAACGGTTGCGGGCTAAAAATTCCGCCAGCAAAACCAGGAGAATAAGACCTATGGCCAGGGATACATGTTGCTGGAGAAACCACATCTGAAAAATGCGGGAGTACCAGCCCGGCATGGACAGGTGGCTCAGCACCGGCGAACCGAAGAAGAAGACTACCGCCAGCAACCCCAGGCTGAAGATGCCCGCCTTTAGCGGGAAACCATTGCTTCGGGTTTTCCAGCCCTCGTACTTTTGGGGCAATACGCGCTGGCCCAGTTCAAACATCCATTCGGACAGCAGGCCGAAAGGACAGACCCAGGAACAGAACACCGCGCCGAGGCCCAGGGCCAGCACCAGGGCAATCGCGGCGCCGATCCAGAGGTCGCGGGGCCAGACCCAGCCCGTCACGGTTACCTGCAGCGCGGCCAGTGGGTCGGCCAGGGGCACCCCGGCAGCTGAAAAAGACAGGAAATTCCCATAGACTTTATCGATGCGCCAGCGGTTTAAGATAGGGATGGCCACGAAGGCGGCGGCCACCCCGATCTGTACGGTCCGCCGGGTGAATTTCAGAGATGGTTTGGTCATGTGGTAAACCAGGCTGGAATGGTGGTGATGCATCGCTTGGGACAGACGTACTCGCAGACGCCGCAGCCCACGCAATGCTCGGTGATAACGGGATATATCCCGCTGGTATGGATGACGGCCCTGCCTTTCAACGGGCAGAGTTCGAAACAGACCCGGCAGATGACGTCTTCCGCATAGACAAAACACAAGCTTCGGTCGAGATCGGCCTTCCCCATCTTGACGTCTTGCATGGGGACCGGCCGGAGGGCTTCCGACGGGCACACTTCGGGACAGCGCATGCAAAGATAGCACGGGACGGACCGGGGATAAATCAGGGGGGTGCCGGAGCGGGTCAGGGAAAAGCCGGTCCCCAGGACGATGGAGTCATAGGGGCACACCTGGGCGCACTGCCCGCACTGAATGCAGCGAGCCAGAAAGTCCTTTTCCGCACCGGCGCCGGGGGGTCTTAAAAATCTAATCCGGAACACCGGGCAACTCGTCCTCCACCGTCAGGTAGGCCGTGTATGTGGTCAAAACTCCCGGCAGTCGGTTGATTCTCTCCACCACTTGCTCCAACTGTCCCGAGGGGGCCTCCGCGACCACCACGATATATTGTTCTTTATGGATGCCATAAGTGGAGAGCTCCGGCAGTTCCTTAAGCCGGGCCTCCACCCCTGGTAAATCTTCCTTGCCCGCCTGCACCAATAGTCCGGCAATGGCCATAGTTAAGCCTTGGCGGCCTTGCTGACCTTCACCGCGCAGATTTTGAATTCAGGCTGTTTGGAAATGGGGTCCACCGCATTTATCGTCAATTTGTTGATGAGGAGCTTGGGGTCAAACCAGGGGACAAAAACCAAGCCCGGACGGCACACTTCGCCCACCCTGGCTTCAAACACCATCTTGTCCCGCCTGGTCTCCAGCTGCACGTGGTCGCCCGTCTGGATGCCCAGTTTTTTGGCGTCCTTGTCATTGATTTCCACGAAGGCCTTGGGATAGGAGCGCTGGATTTCCGGAACTTTCCCGGTCATGGTGGAGGTGTGCCATTGATCCAGGACCCGGCCGGTGGTCAGGACAAAGGAGTACTCCGAATCCGGACCTTCAGCGCAGCCTACGTAGGGGCGGAACCAGATAACCGCTTTGCCGTCGGGCCTCCCGTAAAAGAAATACTTGGTGGGATGATCCGGGGGCACCAGCGGGTCTTCACCCCGCACGTACCTGATGTTGGTGCCCGGATGGTCCTCGCTGGGACAGGGCCATTTGAGGCCTGACTCTTTGCGCAGCCGCTCCCGGGTGATGCCCCAGAAATTGTAGACAGTGGGTTTGGCCACGGCGCGCCATTCATCCCAGATATCCGCGGCATTGTTATACGGCACCAGTTTGGGATCCACTCCCATCCGTTTGGCCAGGTCCACCAGGATATTCACCGATGGCCGGCACTGGCCGGGCGGCTCAATGGCCTTTTCGATGAGGGCGTAACGCCGCTCGGAGCAGCCGTAAACCCCATCCCGTTCGCACCAAAAAGCCGGGGCCAGCACCACGTCGGCGAATTGCACGGTTTCGGCGTCCTGAAAGACTTCGATAAGGCAGATAAATTTGTCTTTCCGGGCCATGGCTTCCCGGTAGCGGTTGACGTCTGGGAGCGACTGGGCCGGGTTGGTGCACAGGATCAGCATAGCCTTGATTTTGCCCTCTTTCAGGGCCTCGAACAGGGCTATAGTGGGCAGACCCGGTTCGGGATTGAGAGAATCCTCCGGCAGGCCCCACAGTTTTTCCATTTGGTTGCGATGTTCCTTGTTGGCGATGAGCCGCCCCGCCGGCAACATGTGCGACAGACCGCCCGCGTCCCTCACGCCCCCGCAGGCGTTAGGCTGGCCCGTCAGGGAAAAGGTGGTGGCCCCTGGCCTACCGATTTGGCCGGTCAGCAGGTGCAGGTTGTGGATCAGGTTATTGGCCCATACCCCCTGGATCCGCTGGTTGATGCCCATGCACCACATGGACATGGTGGCGGAAGATTGGGCGAAAATCTTTGCCACCTCTTTAATGGTTTTGGCCGGAATGCCGGTGATCTTTTCCGCCTTTTCCGGGGCGTAATCCTCCAGGAACTTCTTGTAATCTTCGAAAGTCTGCGGTTTGCCTTCCTTGTCCATAAAGGCGCAATAGGCGCCGTGGAAGCGCGGGTTATCCATTTCCTCCTTGATAATGACGTAGGCCATACTGTTCAACAGGGCCAGATCGGTGCCGGGTATGAAGGAGATATGGATATCGGCGATGCGGGTGGTGTTGGTGACCCGGGGGTCCACCACGATGATCTTGGTGGCGGGGTTGGCCTCTTTCCGGGCGGCGATGCGGCGGAACAGGATGGGATGGCACTCAGAGGTGTTGGAGCCGATGATGAAGAAACAGCTGGCGTTATCGATGTCGTCATAGCTGCCCATGGGCTCGTCTTTGCCGAAGGTGGTGACATAGCCGCCCACCGCGGAAGCCATGCACAGCCGGGGATTGCCGTCCACGTTGTTGCACTTGAGGCCAGCTTTGAAGATCTTGCTGGCCAGGTAGGTTTCTTCGGTCAGGGCCTGGCCCGAACCATAGTAGGCCACGGACTTGGGGCCGTGCTGGGCGATGGCTTCTTTGAACTTGGAGGCCACCAGGTTTAGGGCCTCATCCCAGGAGGCCGGCGTCAGCTTGCCGTTTTTACGGATGAGGGGCTGGGTGATGCGCTCCTTGGCATAGATAACCGAGGTCATCAGGGCCCCTTTCAGACAGAGAAAGCCGGCGTTGTGGTTCTTGGGGTCGCCCTTGACGGTCACCACCTTGCCGCCCTTGACCCCCACCATGACACCGCAGCCGGTGCCGCAGTAACGGCAGACTCCTTTAACCCAGCGATCCGGCTCCCCCTCGCCCTTGGCGGCCCAAGCCGCCACCGGACAGCCGATGGCCATGAGGGCGGCGCCGGCCGCAGACATTTTCAAAAACTCCCGACGGGTGATCTCCATCTGTTTTTCCTCCACGAGGGACAAAAAGTGTGAGTGTAACCTGTTCTAATCAATAGTTTTCTTGGCCACCGGCTTCACATAGGCCCGGTGATGGATGGAATTCTGGTGGAAGGGATGACAGGAGACGCAGTTAGGTTCCAGACCATAATTGTTAACCATGTTCGTTACACTGGAATCATGACATTTACGGCAAATGCCCACGTCAGGATTGAGGGCAAAAACCACCTCTCCCTTACCATCCGGCTGCCCGTGACAGACAAAACATTTGACCAGTTGCACGCCATGCTTGCTCTCATACCAGTCCTGGGCCGCCTTCGGGGTAGCCTTGACATGACAGCCATAACAGTCGCCGGCGATTTCAGGAGCCTCCAGGTGCTTCACCGCCTCGCATCTGGTCCTGGGAAAAGCAAGATTGAAGCAGACTATAAAGATGACGGCCAGGACCACCACCGCGGCCGGGGCGATGATCACCCATTTCCCCCAACGATTTCTCAACCGGGAAAACCAGTCAAATTGTATCACTTCTTCTCCTTTTCCAGGGGAAGTCTTTCCGCAAATTTGGCATTGACCAGGTAGCGGCGGTCAAATTCGGGGAGATGGGCCAGATTTTGGTGACAGCCGGCGCAACCATGTTTGGTAGTGCCGTTCTTTCCCAGGTAGGCGTCATGACAGAGCTTGCCGATTTCGGAGAGGGGCTGCCCTTTGACATCCTTATTAAGGTCCTCATGACAGGCTAAGCAGTTCTCATCCATTATAAAACGGCGGGCCACTTCTTGCATATTCCTGCGGTTCATCCGCTCCGGGTCGCCCAAATAGTGGATAATCAGGTCCTTCATCCCCAGAAAGGACTTGACTGCCAAATACTTGGGGCCGACGGTAGGGGGAATGTGACACTGGGCGCATTGGATCGGCTTTTTGTCTTTGTCCAGGGCGTGGCTGGACTTCTCCAGTTCGTTCTGGTGAGTCTGCAAGTAGTGACACGACAGGCAATATTCGTTTTTTGAGGTCCGGGCCATATTCCACGGGATGAGCAAGAAAATAACTATGCCTCCCACGAGAAAGTAAAGCCAGATAAATTTGGAGAATAGTTTTTTTATACTCGGCTCAGCCATGTCATGATCCTCTTACCTTCTGAAGGAAGGGAAGACCCAGCCCCGGGTGCATGTCTTAAGCGGTCATTCAAGGCAGACCACCAACTTGGTGTCCATCCTCATTGGGCGCACACTAGTTACGTCCCTTACGGAAATGGTATAGAAACTTATTTCCCAAAGGGGCACTTAGGAAACGTGCAAGCCTTGCATTCCAGGCAAAAGGCCCCATTGGCCATCCGAGCCAGGTCATGCCGGGTGATGGGCAAACCAGCCAACAACCGGGGCAAAAGGAGATCAAAGCTGGTGGTCTTAAAGTACAGGGCGCAGGCCGGGACTCCCATGACCTGCACCGGGCCGATGCGGGCCAACAGGGTCATGGCCCCCGGCAGGATGGGAGCGCCGTAAAGGATGTCCGTGGCCCCGGCCTCCAGCAGTCCCTGACGGGTGAGATCGTCTGGGTCCACGGACAGACCGGCGGTAGTTATTAGAAGATCGATCCCCTGGGCCAAAAGCTCCCGGACCCCCCGGTGGATATCCTGCCGGCTGTCCGGCACGATCAGAGACTTGACCACCCGGCAGCCCAGCCTCTCCACCTTGGTGGTAATGATGGGGATAAATTTGTCCTCCACCAGTCCCATGAAGACCTCGGTGCCGGTGACCAGGATTCCTACCCGAGCGGCCAGCAAGGGCAGCACCTGGAACAGGGGGCCGTCGCTCAAGATGGTCATGGCGCGCTCAAAGTCGGCCCGGGGGAGAAACAGGGGGATGGACCGGGTGCCCGCCAAGGGTCGCCCCTGGGCCAGCATGGAAAAATTCTGGCGACAGGCGCACATCACCCCCGGCACCAGGTTGAAAATTTCCAGGCGTTCTTCATCTACCACCAGGAGTCCATCCCGGGTTGCCAGCAGATTCACCTTACCTTCCCGAGGGGGAGTAGAAAAGGTTACGCCTTCACCGGCCATGGCCCGGGCGAAGGCCAGGGCCGCTTCATCTTCGTGGACCCATTCCGGCCCCGCTTGATTTTCCTCCAGGACATAGAGGTTCTGGCGGCCCATCTTGTGCAGGCGGCAGAGATCCCCCACGTCGATTACCTGGCCCCTTTCAAAAGCCGCCCCTTTACTGACGCCGGGGATGATCTGGGTCATATCGTGCAGCGCGGTGCGGCCCACCGCCTGCTCCACCGGCACCAGGCGGAGGGCGGGGCCCTCCATCCCGGCCTCCGCCGGCGGGTCATTGGTCAGGTAAGGGGCCTCGCCCCGGCAGGCCCGGCAGATCCCCCCATCCTGGGCCGGATAGGCCTCCCGGCAGAGAGGGCAGATGATTATCCGGCCCCGTTTGCGCGGTTGGAGAAAATGGGGGCGCATTTTCACTTTCTGCCAGTTCAAGACCGCCGGTCCGGCTTCTTTGATTTGATCCAGGAGTAATTGGGTGTCCTGCTCTTTTTTGGGCTTGAGTTTGAGATACCAATCTTTGATGGCCGACCAGTCTTCCACCTTAAACGGGTCCAGGTAGACCCGCACTCCTTCTCCCGTGTACTTGTCATAAAGGATGAGGGCGAAGCGGTCCAGGTTTACCACCTTGAGCCAGCCGTTGCCCAAGGTGCAGGGGGTGAGGAGCTGTACCGCATCGGGGAGACAATGCCGGGTCTCGCACACCGCGTCAAACAGGACCTCCAAAGGCAGGTGCCGCCGGGCCAAATCCACCATGATTCCCCCGAGAACTACCCCGGGGGCGGCATAGCCATGGAAGGACTTAACTATCTGCAGAAATTCGTCAAAGGAGTGGGGGCCAATCATTATTAACCCAAGGCTTCCCTGAGGGCTTGGCGCCGCCTGACAGAGATGGAATGACGATTCAGATGGCAAATAGGGGACAGACGGCATTTCCCCCATGGTAAAATCGAAGAAAATACCCTCGGACCACCTTAACCATTCATTAACCCATTAAACCTGGATCTATCGGGATTTCAGCTTCTTGCCTTCCCCCCAGGCCTGACCGGCATATTCCCCCACGGTCCAATACTGGTTGTCCGGCATGGTCAAGACCAGGGGTTTCATTTTGCGGATGTCGGGCTTGCCGTCCGTAAGAAATCTTTCCTCGGTGTAGGCCCCCACAATCTCCCCAATAAACAACAGATTTACCGGGTATTCATGCACCTCTACAAGCTTGCACTCCAGGCACAAGGGACATTGCTTGATCATGGGGGCAGTCGTAAGTTCTCCGTAAAAAACCTCGAAGAGGCCCGACTTGTCGGTTTTGCGGCCGGAAACCAGCCCGCAGTAATCGGTAGCCGCCATCATCTCGAGGCTGGGGAAACCTATACTGAAGGAGCGGTTTTCCCGAATCCCGATGGGGGTATAGTGCGCTTTGTTTATGGCCACCGCCACCATGGGAGGCTTAAAGTTGGCCCTGGTCAACCAGGCTGCGGTCATGAAATTGACCTTGCCCTCCACCAGAGCTCCTACCAGAGCCACCGGCATGGGATAGATAAAGGCGTCGCCAATGTTGATCTTTTCCATGCAGTGCAGTTTCTCCCCTATTATTATTCTTGTTTCAATCGGCTCGCACTGGGGCGGGGTCTAACCCCGCCCCTCGTTGAGGATAAATTGTTCTACTTCTTCGGAGCCGTGGGGGGTGCCGCTGGAGCTGCCGGAGCTTTGGGAGTTGCCGGGGCCGCCGGAGTCGGCGCCGCCGCGGCGATGCCCAGGGAGGCCGCGGGGGTCAGCTTCTCCTGCAGGCCGAAGGGATCCTTGAGCTCCTGCTCAGCCTTGAAGTTCAAGGGCTTTATGCCCCGCTTGTTCAGGTACTTGGCCAGCTCCAGGTTGACGTTGGCCGGCACCTCCACCCCCGCCTTAGTGAGGGCCTGGCGCAGCAGAGCCTCGGCCTTGCCGGCCATGGCCAGGGCGTCTCCTAAAATGCGCCCCCCCTCACTGGGGTTGTGGAAGCCCACCGAGTTCTCGGCGTTGATGTAATTGACCCGGTAAAAGGCTTCCAGGTACAGGTCCTTGGCCTGGTCATAGAGCTTCTGGTCGATCTGCTTGCCGTCCTTCTGGGCCTGGTGCACCATCTCGATGAGCTTGGCCGCCACGGAGGTGGCATAGCCGGAGCGGAACATCAGGGACACGGTGCGGTCCTGGATGACGGTGACCTGGTTCTTCAGCCACTCCGGACTCTCGGTGTGGCACTGCTGGCAGGCCTTCATGTCGGTCTTGAGGGGGCTGGTGACGTCGTGGTCCGAGATCTTGTTGGCCCCCACCTTAATGTAGGGCATGTGGCAGTCGGCGCAGGCCACTCCGGCGTTCCAGTGGGTGCTGTTCCGGGTGTAGAACTCATACTCCGGGTGGCGGATGTAGGCCACGGGGTAGCCGGTGACGGCTTGTTTCCACTCATTGTGGCCCAACTCCGTCTTGATGACGCTCGGGTCCTTGCGCATGACCTTGATGATGTTCTCCACCGAGATGTCCCCGGGCTTGCTCCCCTGCCAGGGGAAGAACAGGCCCACCGGCTTCATGTTCTGGTCCCGGGGGATGATGTAGGTGACGTGGCACTGGCCGCAGGTGGCGGAGCGCAGTTCCTGGCGGGTCATCTTGGCCGGGTCCTGGCCGATGAACTTGAAGGACTCCAGGGCCGCGGGGTGGTAGAGCCGGAGCCCCATGGTCTTGTTGTCGTGGCACTCGATGCAGGCCACCCCCAGTTCCTGGAATTCCTTGGGGATCTTGGCGTGGGCGTCGATGTACTTCATCTTGAAGTACTCGGGCCCCAACTGCTTCTCCAGCACCGCGGCATAGGGGGACTTGCAGGAAAGGCAGACGCCGCCGGCCGCGGTGCGGGAGGGGTCGATCTCCAACTGGTCGGTGACCATGTAGTGGTGGCCCCGGGACTCGTTGTATTCGATGCCGAAGCCCCAGCCGTGATAAAGGAGGGCCAGGTAGGGGTACTCGCTCAACTTGTCGTAGATGACCAGGTCCTTGTCATAGCCCTTCTTGTACTTGCTCTTCCCCGCGGGCTTGGGGTCCTTGGTCATCTTCCACCGGTCGTACTCCAGGGGATAGACCTGGCCCCACTTGGCGGGGTCGATCTCGCCGTCGGCGATGGTGCCGGTCCTCACCGGCTCAGGTTTCTGGGGAGCACAGGTCAAAAACAAGAGCATGCCTCCCAGCACCACGGCCACCCCCAACATCATGAGCTTTCTGTTGGCGTTCATATCCAGTCCCTTCCTTGCCTCAAGATTACGGGAGAGTGGCCATGGCGCCGGTCTGTTTGTGTCCCAGGCGGCGGTGGCACTCCCAACAGTTGCGGTCCTCGTTGACCCGGGCCATGGTCTCGGTATGGCACCTCAGGCAGTTTTCTTTGAGCACCCTGGCGCCCCGGGAAGACAGACGAAGGTCCTCGTCCACCCGGCCGGTGTAGAAGGACAGAAATTCCTTACCCCCGTCCAGGGCCTTCCACAAGGCGTGGTTGAAGGCCGTGTCGTTGGGCAGGTGGCAGTCCACGCATGTTATGCGCCGGTGGGCGCCGGCGTGGAACCAGGCCTCATACCGGGACTCCATGACGTGGCAACTGCCGCAGTATTCCGGACTCTCGGACCTGGCGTACAGCCGGGGAGGACCAAAGGCGATAAACGCCCCCAGGGCCGCGGCGATCAGCAAAAAAACCAGCAGATAAACTAAAGTCATTCTGGCTGAGATCATAGACCCCGCATCCTGTCTCCTATTTTGCCCCTGCAGGCCTGCTCGACGAATTGGGGATGTCTAAGGCCAAACCAAATCACTTTTATGGGTGCTATTTCCGTGCCAATTTTGAAGATGGTTTTCCCAACAGATAAGCTGCTAATGAAAGGAGCAATTTAGGAATAGAGTGGAGGGGGGTAAATTCTGATTATGTATTTATGAAACAGATGAGGAATTGGCTGATTAATTAATTTATTATTATTACAGGATAATAAATGTCTCATTAATATATTGAGACAATTTTGCCTTATGAGACATTAAAAAGCGGTAAAGCGTCGCCCGGGCTATCCCTAAGGTTCTGGCCGCCTTGACTTTGTTGCCCCCTGATCTTTTCAAGGCCACTTGGACTGCCTCGAGATTCAGCTTCCGGGGTGCTCCGCGCTGGGAAGTGCTGCTCCGCAATTCTTGCGGCAGGTCCTCCGGCCCGGCCGCCCGCCCTCTGCCCTTGGCCAGAGCATGATACGCTGCATGTTGCAATTCTCGCACATTTCCCGGCCAGGAGTATCTCATCATTACCTCCAGGGCCGCGTTAGAAAAACGGGCGACTTTTTGTCCCTGTTTCCTGGCCTGTTCCTGGAAATACTCCAGGAGGAGGGGGATATCATCCTTCCGCTCCCGGAGCGGCGGCAGATGGATGGGCACCACCTTAATGCGGTAAAAAAGGTCCTCCCGGAAATTCTTTTTCTCAATTTCCCTTTTCAAATTTCGGTGGGTGGCGCTGATGACCCTGACGTCCACCGCCGTGGTCTTCTCGCTTCCCACCCGTTCAAAGGTGCCGTTCTCCAGCACCCGGAGCAGTTTTACCTGGACGTTTTTGCTAAATTCCGCCACTTCATCAAGAAATATGGTTCCCTTTTGGGCCAGCTCAAAGCGCCCCTTCTTATCCCGGATGGCACCGGAAAAAGCTCCTTTGACGTGCCCAAAGAGTTCGCTCTCCACCACTCCTTCGGGAAGGGCTCCGCAGTTGACGGCAATGAAGGGGCCCTTGCTGCGCTTGCTCATATTGTGAATGGCGGCGGCCACCAGTTCTTTACCGGTTCCAGTCTCGCCGGTGATGAGCACCGGGTAGTGATTTTCCGCCGCGGCCTGGATCTGCCGGAAAACCTGGATCATTTTGGGGTTTCGTCCCACCAGGCCGCCGAACTGGGGGAATTCTTCCGGCCAGAGCTTAAACCCCACCATGCTGGTTATGTCTCGGATAATGGCGAGAATCCCGACGACCCGGCCCAGCTCATCGGTCATCCCCACCACCGATATCTCAACCTGCTTCGGTTCCCCTTGTTTGGTAACAATATTAAGGGGATAGCACTGATTAGCCAGAGAATCCGGCACCCCTCCGAAAAAGGAGCATTGCTTGCCGCAAAGGGCACCGCCAAAGGCTTCATGGCAGTCCCGGCCGATGACCTCATCCTTGGCATAGCCGGTGATTTCTTCCGCCACCCGGTTGAAATAAATGATCCTCCTCTCTCTATCGTGGCCGATGATTCCTTCCTGGAGATGGTCAAGAATGTGCTCCAGGTTCTTCTTGTCCGCCACCAATTTCTCTTGCAACTGATTACTCATCTAGGGAATCCCCAAACAATAATATATCCCATCCACCAGGAACATCAACCATAGTTTGCAAAGGCTGGGCAGAGGTCCCTTGGCCATTCCCCCTAAGTTTGTAGGTGCACTGGGACGAATAAATTTAACGGGCCAAAGTGATTGGATGCCAAGCCAGATGCATATTCAGCGTTGGCAGCAAGTTGGTAACGATAGACCGTTTCTTGACCTCCCCAAGGCTGGAAGTTATGATATCTGCCCTCTATCCACACCTAACCACCCGGGGGTTGGTGCGCTGATATTCACATCATAGCTGCATTTCAAAGACTTTCCTGTCGAACCTCATCCTTGTAAGTCCCCGACAGACATCTTGCCCCTGCTGTCAGAGGTATCAAATGCTTTTTTATATGTTTTCCGGACAGGGCATATAAGCTAGGGGGAGGGAGTCCCGGTCCTGGGGTTTGGGGTTATGACCTTTTCCAATATCTGGACGCCGCTTGCCCTAGGGCTGGTCGCTCTTGCCCTTGAGGGCCACTATATCTTTGAAACTGGCCCACGGTGGGATGGTGACCGGCGGGGTGAAGTCGTCCGAATCACTGTACTTGTCAGAGATATATTTGATGAACAGCATGACCAGGACGTAATCCTTGTACTGGCTGGCATCCATGCCGCCGCGCAGTTCATCACAGGAGGCCCAGAGGAAGGAGTAGAGATCAGATTTTTTAATGGCCATGTATGTTCTTTGGAGAGGCGACAAATTTCATTTTGTAATTTTTTATCGAGGAAGTACAGTTAAATATAACGCTGTCCAGCATTATCCAACAGGTAGCATGATTGAGGGAGGAAAAGATGGCCCGACACTACTCTACCAAGGATTTCTTCCGTCAGATGCCGAATGTCCTTCTTGCCCGATACTTTCAAGGTAAGGGCTTGTTTGGCGATCTTGATTTCGCAACCATGAAGGAGGGTAACCCGGATGAGTTATTTAGCGCCTGGCTTGCATTGGCGGACAGCCAGCGCCATGAGATGGATGTAGAGTTCCACGAAATCTTCGAGATGAGTTGCGAAAAGGGCTTCCGGGCAATCATTGACGAGGCGGGCTGGCAGTTGCGGGAAAATCAGGACGACCTCACATCTATTATTGAAACATTATCGGCGCTGCCCAACCACTACGAGCGGGCAATGATCACCTTCATGGATCACAATGCTTTTTGGCGAGGAGCGACCCGCTTTTACCATGCAGATACGCTTCCCTACTGGCGCAAGCGTAAGAACATGTCAAATCGACCGGCTGCGGTGGACAAGGCCAGCCTTCAGCAGCTTGCAGGCTTAATCCGAAATTACTTTCATCGCGTCGAGGGCCGGGGCAAAAACTGCGTTGTGGAGCCTTTTCGCCGGGGCGAGTTGGACTACTTCTTCGCTTACCCTGAAGACTATTCACAACATAGCATTGAGTGAATGAATGGGGAGTTTGACCGTCGTCCGCACAATCCTGCCTTCGAAGTCATTTATGTCTATTCACAAAAGGAAGGCTCGCTAGACTTGCACTTTCGAGGCTCCTACAAGGCCATCGAACCACTCCAGGGGATGTTCGCCCAGGCGATACTCAAGCTCGACGGACTACCGCCCGACCCAAAGGACGAGCGCGTGTATGACCTGAACCCACTCCTCCAGAAGGGTTTTAATTTCATTTACGACGCTGGAAGTGGTATCGAGAGAGTAAGGGTAAAGAAACTACGCCTCTCTTCGCGGATAAAGAGGGGCGACCGAATTACCCTTGAAGCCGATTCATCCGATAATCCCGAAGCCGTCTACGATTTACTCGACCAGATCAGAACATCCTTGCACCTAAGCATGTACAGCCCCACCCAGGTGGAGCTAGCCGCCTCGGTGGTGGTGGATATGGACAAGCCCGCGAAAACGGTGGCCATCCGCATTACCTATCCCAACTCCTGCTCGCTCAGGTACGACGAGCTCGGCCTTAGGCTTCGCGCCATGCTGGAAGCCTCAGGGATCGAACCCAAGGAGCCGGCCAAAAACGCCGGGGCTGAAGCATGAAGCCGGTGGATACCCTAATCGAGCTATTGGACCGCGTAGGGGCTAACCTAGGAGCTCCTGTTCTCGTCAATGACGACGACTTACACCAATGGCCGTCTGAAGCGGTTAAGGCTATGCAATCACAAAGGCTGGTTACCAAGGCACGCCCAGCTTCCAGCGCTATCTGCCATGGGTGCGAGCAACAGTGTGTGATGCCGGTGCATACCCCACTCGCTGCAGCAGGCAGTAAGGCATCTTTTATCGTTTGCGACAAACGCAGTGATATCAACAGAGTGCCGGTTTCTGCCAGTCGGTTGATCCAATGGCAGTGCAACGCTGAGTTGGTGTGCGGATTTATTGCGGCCAGGCTGGGATTGCGCCGTACCGGCAGGCAAACGGCCAACGCCGATTTGTGGGAAATCGGTTTCGCTAGCGGTAACAAGCGCCGCCAGATGCTCTGCCTGGAAGCCGATGGCGGATTGACCCTGGTAGTTGGCGGCAACAAGGTACCGTTGGCTGAGTTGATTATATTTTGCGACGGGCAATACTCGCTTGACGGAGCCATAATCCGCCGGATGGTGGATGCTGCGACCACGGCCGATAGCCGTTACACGCCAAGCCAGGTCAAACGCGAGGCTCGCAAACTGAAGACTCAGGCACTGCACGCAAGCTGGCAGAAAAAATATCGTGAGCTGAAACGCAGTAAACCCGGCCGACCAGATACCTGGTATGCACAGCAGATTGCAAAAATGGAAATTGCCCAGAATCGCAATCCCGAGACCATCCGTAAAAACATGAAGAAGTGAAAAAGCTGGGCGGAATTTTTTCGCACAATCCGCCCGCTCGCTACCCCTTTATTTTCCTGCCCTCTATCTCATCCCCTTACCATTGTTCCATCCAAAATTATCCATCAGATAACCACCTAACCATACGATTTCGCTAATAATGCTGTGCAGGTGCCTGGCATTGCATAGGCATTGCATCGCCCAAATCGCCAGAAGACGCTTCATTCAACAATCCACTAGAGCTTTAGGAGGTTTAAAGATGAAGCGTACCATACTGAGAATTCCGGCCGTTAAGTTTAAATCAGGACTTTCTCGCTCCACCATCTATCAGCGCATTGCGGAGGGACTATGGACAAAACCGGTGAGCCTTGGGGCGCGGGCGGTGGCCATCTGGAAGAATAAGGCGGAACGACTGATCGCCCAGGTCCAACCCAAAGCCTACCAGGAAGCGGCTAAATACCTTCGTAAAGCAGGGTTGGTCATGTCCAAACAAAATAACCAGGCGGAATGGGATCAATACCTGGGGAGCCTGAGGGAAACGCACGCCCGCAAACGCCGTTTGCTGGAGGTCCTGGATGGCTTGGACGAAAAGCCAATCATGAAAAAGGGACGCTGAAAAT
>VGSX01000052.1 GCA_016874895.1 Deltaproteobacteria bacterium | reverse complement strand
CTTTCAATACTTTTTCGGCATTTTCCACCTTAACTTTTAAATTTTGATTACCGGGATCGGCGGTAAGATCTGCCTCGGCTAGAGAAAGTAACTTCTTTTGTTCCTCCTTTTCATCCTCCATTTTCTTTGTTAATTCCTTATGATTTCTCTTTTTCTTCTCATGTTCTGCTCTGATGGCAGTCTCATCCTGGGCTAACTGCTCAAGACGAGCTTGGGCGTCGCTGATTTTGGCATTAGCCTCTTGCTTCTGTCTTGTGGCCTTTTTTTCCTCATCAAGCAACAGGTCCAGCCTTTTACCAGTTTCCGTCTCCCTCTTAACATTCTTGATGATAGCGGACCCGGCCAGCGAGGCTGTGCTGATGCCCAGGGCAATCAACAGCTCTTTGGGAAATTGGATATCCAACGGATTGAAATCCAGAGGGAGTTTCTTCGTGGACGAAGATGCTTGTCCCTGCTTCGTTGCCTCTAAAAGTTCTTCGGCCAAAAGGCGGTTGCGTTCCAGGGCAATGGTGAAAAAAGCCGAAAAGGTCAGCAGGGTCCACAGAATAATCTGAAAACGGGCCAGGCTCATTTTAAAACGCGAATCAATAAAAATCCCGTCTAATCTCCTATGCAGATGCCAACCCACCAGCATAAAAAATCCCAAAAAAAGAAGGATAAAGATAGTCCAGCGCCACCAAGGCGGCAATGAACCCAGGAACCCAACCACGATACAGGCTGAAATGTAAACAATTATATACCAGATCGATATCTTGCTATTCATATCCCATCCTTTGATATGCTCGTAAAAAGTCTAAAATGCCAAATGTCTTTGATGGCCTTATTCAGCAATAATTTTATATGACATTTTTACGGCCACAGATACGGGCCCGGCCCCCAGGGGCCCCAGTAATATGGACCCCAATAGTAGGGGTAGCCCCAATATGGCGGCGGCGGCGTGGGCTTGAACTTGGGCCAGAGCTTCATTTCCCGGGCCTTAATGACCGGATAGTGGTATTCCACTTCTCCCAGCGGCCGCACCTCAGCCCCCAGTACCTCTCCCGCCACGGTAATTCTTCGGTCTTTCTGGTAAATCAGGGGATCAAGAAAACCGTCCGCAATAACCAGAAATCTCCCCTCGGAGGCGTCGGTGCTCTCCGGTTCGTTGAAATAGTCCAGCTTCTTCTGCACGATTTCCAGCTCCGTCTGGCCGGGCTTGGGAGTGGTCTGGGCAATGACGCCCCCCAGAATGATGATCTTTTCCTTGTAGGCCTCGGGGTCCGCGGCCAGCCGGGCGAAGGTGAGGCCCGGCTCCACCTGCTGCCGGAGCTGCTTAGAAATAGTGGGGGCGCAGGAGGGCAGCAGCAGGATCACGAAAAGCAGCCAGCCCATGCAAACCTCTGGCCGTCGGCAGGAGGGGGATTTCAGGCTCGGGCACATGGCTGCAGCTCCTTGGGTAACATGATATAATATATTGAAAATTTACTTGAAATAGAGTTGACTGGCAAGAAAAATTAAACATTGTCAACTTAATGGGCTTGCCAAAGTTGACAATGATGATACAATGGAAAGGCCGTCACCGGTGGGAGCAACCGCTTGATAGTTTCTATTGATGTAATAATTAGTTACCCTAAAACTAATGATTCCCCCGAGCATCACTAAGTTGACCGCAGTCATTGTTTTGGCTTAAAACCGAAAGTCTTGTAAAAAATATGCACCTATCCGAATGGGAAGACATTTTTCGCCTGGATTTTAATGGGCTCTGGCCTCTGTTGGCTCAGGCCGGCCGGTTGCGGGAGGCCCGGATTGGCCATGGCATCAGCCTGTGCGTCATTATCAATGCCAAATCCGGCCACTGCCCCCAGGACTGCGCTTTTTGCGCCCAATCCCGGCGTTCCACCGCGGCCATCAACACCTATCCCCTCTTGCCCCGGGAGCAGTTGGTGGCTGCGGCCCAGCAGGCCGCGGCCCAGGGAGCGGCCCGATTCAGCATCGTCACCTCGGGTCGGGGGGTGGCCAGCCCCCGGGAGCGGCAGACGATTATGGACACGGTGACGGAGATCCGAGCTACGACGCCCTTAAAGGTCTGCGTTTCCCTGGGTATTGTGGATGAGGATTTTCTCCGGGACCTGGCGTTTGCCGGGGTCTACCGTTATCACCATAACATAGAGACGGCGGCCTCCTTTTATCCCCAGATCGCCACGGCCCACCGCTTCGAAGAGCGCACTGCGACCATTCGGGCGGCCCAGGCCGCGGGGCTGCGGGTGTGTGTGGGGGGCATCTTCGGGCTGGGGGAGAGCGTGGCCCAACGTTACGAGATGGCGAGAATCATCCAGGAGTTGGAGGTGGATGCCATCCCTTTGAATTTTCTCCAGCCCATTCCCGGCACGCCCCTGGCCGACCGCCAGCCCCTGAACCCCCTGGAGGCCCTCCAGACCATTCTGGCCTTCCGCCTGTTCTTTCCCGACAAACAAATCATTATCGCCGGGGGCCGGGCCGGGGCTTTGCGGTCCCTGGCGCCCCTGATGTTTGCCGCGGGGGCCGACGCCCTGATGACTGGCGACTATCTCACCACCAAGGGACAACTGCCGGCCCAGGACCTGGAGATGCTGGCGGATCTGGGCCTGCACGCCCACCGGGAGGCCCTATGAACGCCCACTGGCCGGAAATTCCCCGGGCGCCGGGCGTCTTTGTCACCGGCACCGATACGGACGTGGGGAAAACCGTCATAGCCGCAGGATTAACCGCGGCCCTGCGAGCCCAGGGCGTCCAGGCCGCCTATTTCAAACCCATCCAGAGCGGGGCGCCGGAGGAAGGCGGCCGTCTCATCGCCACCGACGCCCGTTTTGCCAAAGAATTGGCTTTGCTGGCGGAACCGCTGTCGGTATTGACCCCGGTGACGCTGAAACTGCCCCTGGCCCCGGCGGTGGCCGCGGCCCAGGCCGGGGTGAGGATCGACCTGGAGGTGATCGCCGCGGCCTACCGGGATCTGGCCAGCCGCTATGAGTTCCTGGTGGTGGAGGGGGCCGGGGGGTTGTATGTGCCCCTGGTGGACAACCACTTCCTGGTCCTGGACCTGGCCCGCTGGCTCCAACTCCCCCTTATCGTGGTGGCCCGCCCCGGTCTGGGAACCATCAATCACAGCGTCATGACCGTCAAAACCATCGAACACGCCGGGTTGCCGGTGGTGGGAGTGATTATCAACCAGTACCCGGATAATCCCAATCTGGCGGCCCGCACCAATCCAGGGATTATTGAGGCCATCAGCGGCCGGCCCATCCTGGCGAAAGTGCCGGTCATCCCTGACCTGGAGTCCGGCCAGGGGAAAGCCGCCCTCATCAGGGCCTTGCACCCCATTTTCGAGTCCCCGGCCTGGCGGCAGTTTTGGGCATGAACAACCAGGAAAGGTTCACGGAACCGCTGCAGCAGGAATTGGCGGCCCTGGAAGCCCAGCACCTGCGGCGGCGCCTGCAGGTCATTGAGGCGTTCCTGCCGGGGGGCAAGGTTAGGGTCGAGGGCCGGGAACTCCTCAATCTCTCCTCCAATGATTACCTGGGGCTGGCCGGGGACGGCCGGCTGATCCAGGCGGCCCAGGAGGCTGCGGCGCGTTGGGGCGCCGGCAGCACCGCCTCCCGGCTCATCGTGGGCACCCTGGCATTGCACGAGCAGGTGGAAGCCGCGGTGGCCGACTTGAAGGGCCTCCCCCGGGCCGTGCTCTTTAATACCGGCTACATGGCTAATATCGGGGTCATCGCCGGCCTCATGGCCAAAGGGGATGTGATCCTCTCCGATAAACTCAACCACGCCAGCATCATCGACGGCATGAGGCTGTCCGAGGCCACCTTTTACCGCTATCCCCACCGGGACCTGGAGCGCCTGGAAGGCCTGCTGCGGAAATACGCCGGGGCGAGACGTTTGCTCATCGTCACTGACAGCGTTTTTTCGGTGGACGGCGACCTGGCCCCCTTAAGGGAATTGGCGGCCTTGAAGGAGCGCTACGGGGCCTGGCTGATGATCGACGAGGCCCATGCCACCGGGGTCTTCGGGGACAAAGGTTCCGGGCTGGCGGAAGCCCTAAGGGTCACCGGGGGCATCGATATTCACATGGGCACTTTTTCCAAGGCCCTGGGAAGTTTCGGGGCTTACGTGGCCGGGGCCGCCCCCCTGATAGAACTGCTGCATAACCGGGCCCGGTCGTTTATTTATTCCACGGCCCTGCCGCCGCCGGTGCTGGGGGCCATGCAGGCGGCGGTAAAGATTGTCAGGCAGGACCCTGCTCCCAGAACCTATCTTCTGGAACAGGCGAGGCTTTTCCGGCTGCGGCTCCAGGACGCGGGTCTGGACACCCTGGACAGCCAGACCCAGATTATCCCGGTATTGGTGGGGGATAATAGTTTATCCCTGGAGTTCGCCCGGCGCCTGCGGCAGGCGGGCCTCATGGCGGTGGCCATCCGCCCCCCCACGGTGCCGCCGGGGGGGGCCAGGCTGCGCTTTTCCCTGTCCGCGGCCCACCGGCCGGAGGATTTGGCCCTGGCCGCGGCAACGATTATCCGAATCGGCCGGGAAATGGGGCTGGCCGGAACTGCTTCCGTCAGACCCGGAGCCCGGCAAATGATTCCCTAGCTTGCTCTTCCGGTAATGCATTATGAAACATCTGGTATTGTTGCATGGCTGGGCGGCTAACGGCCGTATCTGGGAAAAGCAGGAGGCCTTTGTGGCCCACAAAGCCCAGGTGTGGGCCCCGGACCTGCCGGTCTGGGAGGCGGGTTGGCTGATGGATAACCTCCGGGCCTTCGACCCCGCCGATACGGTCCTGGTGGGCTGGTCTCTCGGGGGGATGCTGGCCCTGGAGGCCTGTGCTCTGGGTTTTAAACCTCGGATCCTGGTGCTGGTGTCCGCCTGCGCCAGTTTCTGCCGCCGGCCGGACTACAGCCTGGGAATTTCGGCCGCGGTGGTGCGGGGAATGCGGCAGCGGCTGCGTTCCGAAGCGAAGCAGGTGGTGCAGGAATTTCACCAGCAGCTCCTGGCTCCGGGGGAGGCAGACTGGCAGAACGACCTGGAGAAACTCCTGCTCCAGGAATTTACCCCGGAGTGGCTGGCCCAGGGGTTGGATTATCTGCGCGCTCAGGACCTGCGGGGTATCCTGCCGGAGGTGGAGGCCCGGGATATCGTGCTGCTGCACGGCCGGCGGGATCGGATCATCCCCGCCGGCCAGGCCTATTATCTCAGGGACCAGTTGCCCGAGGCGCGGCTGGTGCTCCTGCCGGGAGCCGGGCACGCCCCCATGATAACGTGCAGTTCGACCCTTAACGAAGTGTTGGCGGAATTTTTATGAATCAGGAAAAACATCGTCTCGGGCGCAACTTCGGCCGCCAGGCAGGTCAGTATGACCACTATGCCCTGGTGCAACGTCGCCTGGCCGAAGGGTTGGCTCACAGCCTCGCAGAGCGCTCCCGTAATTTCCCGAGTATACTCGAAATCGGCTGCGGTACGGGATATTTCACCGGTCTGCTGCGCCGGGCCTTTCCAAAGGCCTGCATCACCGCCCTGGACCTGTCTCCGGAAGCCATCAGAACCGCCCAGGCCAGACTGGCCGAAGCCGATGGCATCGCCTGGGTGGTGGCCGACGGGGAACAGGCGGTCCCCGGACCCTTTGATCTGATCACCGCCAGTTCGGTCTTCCAGTGGTTCAGCCAGCCGGAGACCGCCTGCCGGCTCTACTGGGAAAATCTCCAGCCGGGCGGGCTGCTGGCCTTCACTGCCCTGGGGCCTCGGACTTTTCGGGAGCTGGCGGCCAGCTTTGCCCAGGCGGGGAAAATCCACCCGGAAAAGGCCCTGCCCCTGATTCCCGCCCAGAATTTCGCCGCCGGGGCGGATTGGCACACTTTTCTGCAGCGAGCCGGGTTTAAGGATATTACCCTGCAGGAGGAATTATGGCTGGAGGGGTACCCCGACCTGTGGGCCTTCCTGCGGGCCGTCAGGGGCATGGGGGCCACTTCCACCCGGCCGGCCTATCTTTCCCGCCGTCTGCTGGGAGCGGTAGTGGACCATTACGAAACCTTTTACCGTCAGAACGGCACCATTGGGGTGACCTACGACATCATCTCCCTGTGCGGCGTCAAAAACTGAGCCGGGGTTAAGCTCATGCACCTCATCAAGAAAATAGTGTTTCCGGTGGATCTCGAAGAAACGGTGGACGACTATATCCCTTATGCCACAGCCCTGGCGGAAAAGTTCACTGCCATCCTCTACCTGGTCACGGTAATTCCCGAGATAGTCTCGGTGGCCGCCTTTCACGCCCCGGACGCCGACCCACAGGCCCTGCACGATGAGTTTTTGCAAGGCGTGGAGGCCAAAATCCAGGCCGTGGCGGAACGTCTGCAGAACCTCGCCCGATTGGAGATCCGCATCCTGCAGGGCGGCGCGGCGGCCCAGATCATCGACTTTGCCCGGCAGGAGGGCGTCGATCTCATCATCATGGGAACCCATGGACGGGCCGGGCTGGAAAAGGCCATGCTGGGCAGTGTGTGCGATAAGGTGATCAAAAGCGGGGTCTGCCCGGTGCTGGCCATTCCTACATAATGCAAGTGAATAGGGAAAAGGAAGAGGGAAGAGGGAAGAGGGAAGAGGGATTTTTTATAGACAGTATTCATCCGGGAACTGCGATTTTTCTGTGCAATTCCAAATGGAGAGCAGGAGTATTATTGATGTAACAATCTGATATAATTAATTTAACACCCCTCTCCCTAACCCTCTCCCCGCAAGTTGGAAGAGGGATAAAGGACTTTCTGGATGGAGATTAGATAGCGGAAGCTTCGGGGAATCCCTTTTTTCACCTTCCTACTCCCTATTCCCTCATCCCTTTTCCCTGTATATTTAATTATGCTCAAAACCTTTTACACCATCGGCTTTTCCACCCACCGGCTGGAATCCCTGCCCTTTGCCCGGCAGGAAATGCAGCGGCATGAGGCCATTGTCCTGGAAGAATCCCCTTCCCCCACCCTGGCGGCGGTGCTTCAGGGGGAGGCCGAGGTGGAGGAGTATCTCTGGGAACTGGATGCCGAATTTCCCGAATTCAGCCGATGTCAATTGGAAATACTCAAGGATCTGCGACAGCAGGGGAAAACCATTCTGCAGGTGGAACCCTATCTGGAGCAGCTGGTGGCCATCCATGAATTGTTCGCCCAGGAGATTTCCCCGGAAGAGGTGATGACTCGGGATGATTTGCGGGAAGTCTATCAGATGGAGCGGGCAACCTCGGCGGCGCTGCTGGGGTTTTACCAACTGGCCTGGCAGGCGCCCTTCGGCCAGGTGGTGGAGTCGGTGAAACACTTTGCCCGCCGGGACGCGGCCCGGTTTCGTCTCCGGGACGCCATGCGGGCCCAGGCCCTGGCGGTCCTGGCCGGCCGCTACGAGAGCGTTTATGTGGAGGCCGGGCACATGCATCTGGCCCTGCCGGGGGAGCTGCACCGGCAGCTCAACGGTCAGGGCAGGGTGAAGTCTTTATTTTTGCTGGAGGAAACCGCCCGAAAACGCTCCCCCCATCCCCGGGTGTTCGGCCCTGGGGATATTCTCACCTTCCGGCACCTTTTCCAACGCCCCCTGACCCTGGCCCAGGAGACCCTCCTGGCGGCCCAGAGCCTGATTTACATCAAGCTCCTGAGCAAAGACGAGATCCCGGTAGGGGAATCGGCTACGCCGCACCTGGATGAGGAACTCCGCCTGAGCGAATTGACCCGGCGTCTGACCTATGCAGACTGCGAGCGGCTCTATCCCCGGCTGCGGCGGGCCTCCCCGGTCCAGGCCCTCACAGAGGTGGAGCGCTTGCTCCCCCCGAGAGAATCCAGCCGGCAATCTTGAAATAAACGAAAACTCCCAGCACGTCCACCATGGTGGAAATAAAGGGGGCTGACACCACCGCTGGGTCTATCCCCAGACGGACGAAGATCAGGGGCAGCAGGCCGCCGAAAAAGGTGGCCATGGTGGAAATAAGCACTAGACTGCAACCCACCGCCAGGGCCACCAGCCAACTACCCTGGAGCCAATGGGCCCAAAAAACCACCATGACCCCCAAAAAGGCGCCCAGGATCAGGCCGATGCCCACTTCTCGCAGCAGCAGCTTAAAGGCATTCTGGAAGGTCACCTCCCGGAGGGCCAGGCCCCGGACCATGACCGTGGAAGTCTGGGACCCGATATTGCCGCCGCTGCCGATGAGCAGGGGCACGAACGCGGCCAGGGCCACCACCGATTGCAGCAGGACGTTCTGCTCCATAATGATGGAGCCGGTGAGGGTGTTGGTGAGGAGCAGCACCAGCAGCCAGCCCACCCGGTGGGAGGCCACGGTGAACATCCGGGCCTTGAAATAGCTCTGCTCCGGCACCGGCACGGCGCCTAGGCGATAGATATCTTCGGTGGTCTCTTCTTCCATGATATCCATGATATCGTCGTGGGTAATAATCCCCACCAGGCGGTCTTCCCGATCCACCACCGGTATAGCCAGCAGGTCATACTTTTTTATCTGCCGGACCACATCCTCCTGGTCATCGTCGGTGTGCACGAAAACCGCGTCGAGGTGCATGATGTCGCCGATTTTGGCCTCCGGATCGGCCAGGACCAGGTCTTTCAGGGAGACGATGCCCAGAAGCCGCCGCTGCTCATCGATGACGTAGCAGTAGTAAACGGTTTCTTTGTCCAGTCCTATTCTTCTGATTTTATTGAAGGCTTCCTTTACCTGGAGGTAGGTTTTCAAAGAAATGTATTCCGGGGTCATGATCCGCCCGGCGGTATGCTCCTTGTAGCCCAGGAGCAGCGAGGTAGCCTGCCGTTCTGCCGGACTGAGCATCTGCACCAGGCGTTTGGCCACCCGGGCGGGTAATTCGTCCAACAGATAGGCCCGGTCATCCGGGGACATGTGTTCCACCAGGTCCCGCACCTGCTCATCCCGGAAGCCCAACAATAATTTCTGCTGGTCCTCCAGTTCCAGGTTTTCAAAGACCTCCACCGCCTTGGATTTTTCCAGCAGGCGGAAGAACAGGGCGTACTCTGTGGCCGGCAGGGAGGGGAGGACGCCCGCCAGGTCCATGGGATTTTTCTGACTCAAAAAGGTCTTTAATTCATCCCACCGCTGCCGGGACAGCAATTCCTGCAGTTTTTCGGCCAGAGCCTCCATGCAACCACCTTAATGTTTTGAAATCATTTTGTCGACTCTTTATGATATAATGTTTTTCTAGATAATTGGTAGCCGTATCCGGGCTCTTAATATATTTCTTGCCGATAATTTCGCAATCCTAACAGATTACTAACACTTAAGGCTGGAAGGTTCTGATCTAATGAGGGCCGCCATCTCATCGGCCTGATTTATGATCTTTGCCACAATTAATACAACTTGTTGATATTAATTTATTTATGGGGATATCATAAAAAAAGTGATCCCTCTGGGAAAGGAGTGTCCATGAGTTTCATTGTAAATTATCTGCCGCACCGGCCCCAGCTTGGCATTGTCTTTTTTGTCTTAGCATTAATGCTGCTGCCCGTCGCAGCCGGGGGACAACCGGCCCCGGCGGCCCAGGAGGCCACCCAGTTGCCGGGGGCGCTGGAAAAACACCCTGACATAGTCCAGACCTTACAGCAGCAGATCAAGGAATTTACCGAGCAGTTGCTCCAGGCCCGGCAAGACTTGGAAAGAACTCAAGAAAATTCCCGGTCCCTGGCAGTGGCCCTCAGTTCCCACAAGGCAGCCCTGTCCCTGGATAAGCTAAGCCTGGAAGAAGCAAGAAAACTTCAACAGCAACATGCCGAGCTGATAGAGCAAAAAACCCAGGCCGTGGCTGCCCTGACCCCCCAACTGGAAAGGGTTACCAGACTGCAAGCAGAGATGCGCCTGGCAAAAAATAAATTGCAGGAAGAAATAGACCAGTTGGCCAAAACCCCTTTGAAAACCAAGCCATCCAAGGTTCTGGCCCAGCAGGACCGCCAGTTTGTGCAATTAGCCGCGACCGCGGTGAGCCGCCTGGACGAACTCCAGGCCGCCATGCTGGCCCGCTTGGAACTTTTAAAGCAGCAACAGGCCTCGCTGCAAGAATTCTCTAATAGTTTACAGGAATATATTGAGAAAAAAGCTAAAGACCAACTTCTGGAGCGGCGCCAGCTCTCCGATATTATTGCAATGGCGAGAGAAGCAGTTTCCACGACCCTCAGCCTGCCCCAAAGAACCCTGGATTGGACGATGGCTAAAATCCACTCCGGCGCGGCAGCCAGGATGGTGCAGGCCCATCGCAGTCAACTCCTGGGTCTGGCCTTCTTTCTGGCGGCGCTGATCTATGTCATGGCCTTGCTGCGCCGAGTGACCCGGGAATTCCGCCAGCAACTGGCGGCCCGGGCTGCTACCTTTAGCCTCAGGTTACTCATAGCCTTAAGCAATTCCCTGGCAAGGAATTACTATCTGTTGGCCCTGACGTTGTGGGTGGGGTTGTCCTTGTGGGTTATGAGCATCCTGGGACAGCCGGCAGCCCGTATGCTTCTGTACGGCCTGCTGGCCTATACCGTAGTTCGGCTTTCCAGGCATCTGCTGACCGCACTATTTGCCCCGGACCAGGGAATTATCCCACTGGACGCGGCCACGGCCCGCTACTACAATCGGTATGGCTTTCTGGCCCTCTTCTTTCTCGTGGTGGGTTTTTACGTAGTATGGTTGCTGGAGGCTTTGGGGTATCATGCCGCCACCGTTAACTTTGCCGTGCTCGTATTTCTGATTGTAACCATTTTCTGGTTCGCCCTGCTGCTGCGCAAATCCCACCTGGAAAATTTCCTCACCGGTGTCGGCCTGCCCCCGGGCTCCTGGTTTGCCTGCCTGCTGCGCGGTTTCCGGCTCCTGGTGCTTCTCGGGTTGAGCGCCATTATTATCCTGGATCTGCTCGGCTTTCAAAACCTGGCCCTTTATCTGGCCGGGTCTCTTTTCCTGACCGCCCTGGTGATTGCCGGGGGCTGGTTGCTGGAACAACTGGGAAAGGACCTGAACAATTATCTCTCCCGCCCCCCGGAGGGGTTGTTGGGCCTCAGATGGGGCATGAAAACGGAGAACCTCACAACAATCCACAACTTTTTCGCCCGGGTCTTACACGTTACGGTCATCGGGTTCACCGTTGTTGGGGTTTTACTGGCCTGGGGGGTGGACCTTGCGGTTTTGCGGAAAATCCTGGCCCTACTCTCCACCGGTCCGGCCATTGGGCCCTTAACCCTCTCCCCGCTGGCCATCTTTCTGGCCATACTGAGCTTCGTGGTAGCCCGGAAATTGTCCCTGGTGAGCCAGGTAGTCCTGGAAAAACGCCTGTACCAGCGGCGGGAATGGGACCTGGGAGTCCAGACCGCCATCTCCAGCACCCTCCATTACGTCTTCTTAACCATTGGCGTGATTGTCGCTCTCGGCTTTTTGGGAATTAATTTCACCAACCTGGCCATCATTGCCGGCGGTTTGAGCGTGGGCATCGGGTTTGGTATGCAGAATATCGCCAATAATTTCGTCAGTGGGCTGATTCTGCTCTTTGAAAGGCCCATCAAGGTGGGGGATCTGTTAATCGTGGACGGCAATTGGGGCATAGTCAAGGCCATCCGGGTGCGCAGCACACTTTTTCAAACCTCCGACCGGTGTATCATTGTCATTCCCAATTCCGAACTCATCTCCAATAAGATTATCAATTGGACTTTCTTCGGCCGGGGGCCAAACCGCCTGACCCTGAAGGTAGGGGTGTCGTATGGCTCCGACGTGCACGAGGTTACCAGGACCATTGATGCCGTCTGCCGCCAGAATGAGCGGGTGCTCCTGGACCCGCCGCCCCAGGTATTTTTCAGCGCCTATGGGGACAGCTCCCTGGACTTCACCATCTGGGTGTTCGTCCGGACCCCGGATGACCGCATCCCGGCCACCCATGAACTTAATGCTGCCATTTTCGACGCCTTTAATGACAAAGGCATTGAAATCCCCTTCCCCCAGCGGGATGTGCATTTTCGTACCCTGCCGCCCCAGATTACTCCAGAAAAAGCGTAGGTTGCGGGTGTGGATATTACGCATGCATCGGGAAGTGGCTCAGAAAATGCTTCAGCCAGGTTTATTACCGCAGAGGCGCGGAGGACGCGGAGGCTTCCCTCTGCGTCTCTGCGGTGAAAGTGGGGGCGTGCTTTAATCAGCGCAACAGCTTGGCAGTGGCGCTGTGTTTGGCGATGAGGCGGGCCACTTCCGGGTTCTGCCGCACTTCCGAGGGAATTTTGGCCAGGATAATGGTGGGTTTCAAAGGGGTTTTCCAGGTGGGGCCGGAGATCTTGAATTTGGCTTCCGGGACCTTCCAGTCCAGCCCGGATTCCTCCGGCGCGGCGGCCAGGCCGGCATCGTTTTCCAGCTTACGCCTGGTGCCGCCCCCGGCTAGAGCCACGAGGGGTATGCTGATGGTATTGCCGGTGTAATCCCGCATAACCCGGAGGACATAATTCCGGGTTTCGGCAAAGGGCGGGATTCCCTGATACTTGGAGACATTGTCGGGACCGGCATTATACGCCGCCAGGGCCCAGACGACGTTATTATTAAATTTGTTCAGGCAGAGTCGCAGGTATTTCACCCCGCCATTAATATTTTCCTCTATATCAAAAGGATCGCTGACGCCCATGAGGGCTGCGGTGCTGGGGATGAGCTGCATCAGGCCCATGGCCCCTTTGGGAGAGACAGCTCTGGCATTGAATCCTGATTCATGGCGCATCACCGCCCAGACTAAGCGGGCGTCCACCCCGTGCTTCCGGGAATATTTCTTGATCAGGTCGCTTAAGGTGCCCTCCGGGAGCTGATTGGCCCGGCGGGGAAATTGCTGGCTGGCCATTTCGGCCTCATAACGGCTTAGGGTAGCCTTAAAAGCGGCCTCATCAAAGACCTCCTGTTGCTTGGCGGCAATCTTCTGCTGCACCGCCTCCGGGTCCGGCTCCAGCCGGGCGCTCAGTGGCTCAGACTCTCCCACAGTCGGGGATGAACCCTGATCCGGCGATGAGGCTGCATCCAGGAGGTCCACGGTGGCCATCTCTCCTGGCGCCTCGGCCTCCACCGTGACCTGGCCCCGGTTATTTATGGCCAGGGAAGAAGCGTTGAGGTCCGGGGCCTGGAGCAGACCGGGGAGGTGGGGCCCCCATAAGGCCAGAGATTGCCTCCCGGATTCTCGGACCGGCTGATGATGTCCGCCGGTGCTGGCTGGCGGCAGTCCGGAATCCCTTGCCAGGGTCGGTTTTTCCTGGCCGGGTAAATCGGCGGCGGGGGATTCAGCCTCACCCACCGGGGGGGGATAATGCAGCAGGGCCAGGCAGATGCAGAAACTCAGCAGCCATAACAACCACAGTATTTCCACATTCTGCCTGCCTCGGTCTGACGCCACGCATCTCTCCTTGAGGTGTGTTAGGGACTCGGTCAGGCTTCCCGGTATACGATACCGCTAATTATATGCAATTATTAGGCCAGCCCCGGGAATTCTTCCCGTGGGCAGAGCAACCGGGATGATTGCCGATATTTCCGCGCCTCCGCCTGGAACTTTATAGAGCCCTGATGTCCATTACTCTGAACATTAGGCATTGACATAATGCCATCTATCGGAAAACATTACCCTTTTTTGTGTTCAAGAAATGAAACGTGAGGTTTTGCATCGTCGTTAATTGACCGACGCCAAAACGTTTCTTTTAAGGCCCATGGCCGGAGAGGGAGAAGCCGATCCCAGCCGTGCCAGGGATGACCTGATAATATAGGACAGGTCCAGGGGCCTCAGGGCAGGAGGGTGAGGCACAGACTCTTCAGTAACCTTGTCGGGTTGTATCTGCACGACCTTTAATGAGGCCAGTGGTGCCAGTTTAACCTGGGCCAGATTTAGGCTATGACCGTGATAAGCCAAAACGACATTAGTTACATAAGTATGAGTTTCTTTAAAAGGCGGCATTCCCTGATACTCCATGACCCTCCCCGGACCGGCGTTATAGGCGGCTAGGGCCAGGGGAAGATTGTGGTCGAAACGCTCCAGGCACAATTTGAGGTAGCGGATGCCCCCCTGGAGATTCTGTTCCAGGTCAAAGGGATCCTCCACCCCGAGGGAGGCCGCGGTTTCCGGCATGAGCTGCATCAGTCCCATGGCCCCTTTGGGGGAAACAGCCGCAGGGTTGAATCCCGACTCCTGCCGGATTATGGCCTGCACCAGCTTGGGGTCCACCCCATGCTGCTGGGAGTATTTTTTGATCAACTCGGCTAAGGCCGGGTCCGCTGCCAGGGTGGGGCCGCCGGCCGGCCGAGCCCCGGAAGTGGCCGCCAGGATAACCGGGAGCACGGGTGCCTGGGGCCACACCATTGTGGATTTGTTGAAAATATAGACGTGCACTTTGGTTGATTGAGGGTCAGGCACTGCCGTGACCGCATACTTCGGTCCTGGCTCAGAGAGACCGGCCAGGGACGATGGCTTGCCAACACCCTGGCTGGCCCCGGCAACTCCGGCCAGAGGCAGGGAAAACGCCAGAAAAAGCATTAGGATAAATGGAAACTCGGTTATTCGCATGGGTTGGATTTCCTTCGGCTTGAGGCTGGAATTCCGCTTCCCTTTGCCCTGTGGGCAACTATTTAACCTTCCATCAATTTTTCCTGATAAATGTGTCTGGCATGGAGGAAGATGGGAAGCATCCGGCGGCCAGGCGGTGCGCTTACGGAATAATTCCCGGCCGGCAGGAAGGTTTATGTGTAGGTGGCGGGATTATACTCCGGGGAAAAAATTATTTCAAGTTTTTTCTTGCACAACCATTAAAACCGAGGTCCAGAGCTTACTCAGAAAAAAAGGCCCCGTCGGCCTGGCGTCAATAGTCCGATATCTGCTCAGCATCGGAAAACGCCAGCCGACGAGGCCTGTCAGGATAGCTTTGTGATCTCTATCGAACTTTTTTCAATTCAGTTAGATAAGTATCGGCCGGCTGGAATCCGTCAATGCGGTGCAATTCCTGTTCCTGGGGCGACAGGATCAAGGTCGTGGGCACCCCCCTGACGTTCCACTTCTGAGCCAGCTCAACGTGGCTGCGGCCCTCCAGGCGGACAGGAATGTATTTGTCATTTAACCACGAGGCCAAATTCGAATCAGCATGAGTCTCACGGACCATGCGGGCGCAGTGGGGTCAGCCCTCGAGATAGAATTCCAGGGCGATGGGCAGGTTGGCGGTTTTGGCCTCGGCCACCGCCGCGGCCAGATCGGACCGCCAGTTGATCAGTTCAGACATGGTTCACCTTTCTTCCTACCTCGACGCCTTGCCCCTAAAGGATGAAGGCGCAGGTAATCCTTTAATTTCAATGACCGGCTTCGCCGGAACCGACCACGGGTAGTTCTTTATCCAGCTGGAAAAAAACTAAATATTTCGGTCCCGTGGCCGCCTCTTTTTCCGGGCTGTAGACCCGCCGGCGCAGGGATGTGAGCAGGTCGGTGTCCTGTTCCTCCCTGACCTTGGTTAAATAGAGCCTTTTCCCTTTGTAACCCGGACCTGCTTCCACAAACAGATAGGCGGCATGGGGATTGGCCTGGAGATTGGCATGGGT
>VGSX01000051.1 GCA_016874895.1 Deltaproteobacteria bacterium | reverse complement strand
CCCTTCAAAGACAGGTGCTTCGTGATCGCCGCCGTCAACGTCGTCTTGCCATGGTCGATATGCCCGATCGTGCCGATATTTACATGGGGCTTCTTCCGCTCAAACTTTTTCTTGGCCATGATTCATCCTCCTGGTTGCCCTCACCGAGAACTGTGCTAACACCGTAGATCTATTTGGTCCTGCTTCGACCGATGATTTCTTCCGCCAAGCTCTGAGGGACCGGTTCATAATGATCAAACTGCATCGTAAAGGTGGCCCGGCCCTGGGTGGCACTGCGGATGTCCGTGGCGTAGCCGAACATGGCGGCCAGCGGCACCTCGGCCTGGATAATCTGCACCCCTTTGCGATTTTCCAGATTTCTGATTCGTCCCCGGCGGCTGTTGAGGTCGCCGATGGCCTCCCCGACGAATTCCTCGGGAACCACGATTTCCAGGCTCATGAAGGGCTCCAGCAGGATGGGCTTGGCCTTTTTGGCCCCTTCCTTGAATCCCAGGGAACCGGCGATGTGAAAGGCCCGTTCGGAGGAATCAACTTCATGGTAGGAACCGTCCATCAGGGCCACCTCCACATCCACCATGGGGAAACCGGCCAACACGCCGTTTTCGCTGGCCTCCCGGACGCCTTTTTCCACGGCCGGAATGTACTCCTTGGGAATAACCCCGCCGACAATGCGGTCATGAAAGACAAAGCCGGCGCCGGGCTCTAACGGGGACAGTTCCAACCAGACATGGCCGAACTGACCGCGCCCCCCCGATTGCCGGACAAAGCGGCCTTCGGCTTTAACGGCCTGGGTGATGGTTTCCCGGTAGGAAACCTGGGGCTGCCCCACCTGGGCATCCACCTTGAATTCCCGCATGAGGCGGTCCACGATGATTTCCAGGTGCAACTCTCCCATGCCGGCGATAATGGTCTGGCCGGTCTGTGGGTCGGTGTGAACCCGGAAGGACGGGTCTTCCGCCATGATGCGGCCCAGGGCCTGGCCCAGCTTATCCTGATCCGCCTTGGTCTTGGGTTCGATGGCGACGTCGATGACCGGGACCGGAATCTCCAGGCTTTCCAGGATAATGGGGGCCCGTTCGTCGCACAGGGTGTCACCCGTGGCGGTCTGCCGCAATCCCACGGCCGCAATAATATCTCCGGCGCTGGCTTCCTTGATCTCCTCCCGCTTGTTGGCGTGCATTTTCAGGAGGCGACCGATCTTTTCCCGGGCGCCTTTGGAGGAATTGTAAACCGAACTGCCACTCTGCAGTGTCCCGGAATAAATGCGTAAAAAAGTCAAGTGGCCAACGTAGGGGTCGGACAGCAATTTAAAAGCCAGGGCCGTGAGAGGGGCTTTGTCATCGGCCGGCCGGGATTCGATCTCGCCCCTGGCATTTTTGCCTTCTACAGGCGGGATGTCGGTGGGCGCCGGGAGGTAGTCCACCACTGCGTCCAGCAGGGGCTGAATGCCTTTATTTTTAAAGGCCGAACCACACAGCACGGGCACCACGTCCAGACCTATGGTCCCCCGGCGCAGCACCCGGCGCAGGAGGGCCGGCTCCACCGGTTTGTCTTCCAGATAGAGGTCCATGATCTCATCATCCAGTTCGGCCAGGGAAGCCACTAACCGATTGTGGTATTCCTGGGCAGCGGCTTCGGCCTCGGCCGGAATGGCCGCCACCCGGTAATTCGCTCCCAGAGTCTGCTCGTCGTAAATTATGGCCTGCATGTCGATGAGATCGATAATTCCTTGAAAATTTTCTTCCCGCCCCAGGGGCAGTTGAATGAGAACCGGGTTGGCTTTCAACCGGTCAATGATCATCTGATACGTTCTGAACAGATCGGCTCCAACCCGATCCATCTTATTCACCAAGGCCAGCCGGGGGACCCCGTAGCGGTCTGCCTGCCGCCAGACCGTTTCGGACTGCGGTTCCACCCCGGCCACGGCGTCGAATACCGCGATGGCCCCATCCAACACCCGGAGCGACCGCTCCACTTCGATGGTAAAATCCACATGTCCAGGAGTGTCGATAATGTTTATGCGGTGGTCTTTCCAGAAGCAGGTGGTGGCCGCGGAGGTGATGGTAATGCCTCTTTCCTGTTCCTGCTCCATCCAGTCCATTACCGCCTGGCCGTCGTGTACCTCCCCTAGCTTATACGTTACACCGGTATAATAAAGGATCCGTTCCGTGGTAGTGGTTTTGCCCGCATCGATGTGCGCCATAATGCCAATATCACGAATGCGTGATATTGGGATGTTAGCTGCCAAAATGTAGTTCCTGTCCCGTCAAGTTTCTTACCACCGATAATGGGCAAAGGCTTTGTTGGCTTCTGCCATCCGATGCGTGTCTTCCCGTTTTTTTACGGCCGCGCCGCGATTTTGAAAGGCATCCAGAAATTCCCCCGCCAGTTTGGCCTTCATGCTCTTTTCACCCCGGCCTTTGGCGTAGTTGATCAGCCAGCGGATGGCCAGGGAGGTGCGGCGGTTATGAGGCACTTCCACCGGCACCTGGTAGGTGGCCCCGCCCACCCGGCGAGACTTCACTTCAATGAGGGGCCGCACGTTGTCCATAGCCTTGTGGAAGACTTTCAGCGGCTCTTCCTGCTGTTTGCGCCCGATGATGTCCAGGGCGTCATAGAAAATGGCCGCGGCCGTGGTTTTTTTGCCGCGGCGCATCAGGCCATTAACAAAGCGAGCCACCAGAGGATCCTTGAATTTGGGGTCGGGGATGATTTCCCGTTTGACTACCTCGCGTTTTCTCGGCATGTTCTATTGCTCCCTCGTTCCCACCAACCGGACTATTTGGGTTTCTTGGCGCCGTACTTGGAGCGCCCCTGCCGCCTGTCCTGCACGCCCACCGAATCCAGGGTGCCGCGGACCACGTGATAGCGCACGCCGGGTAAATCCTTCACCCGGCCGCCCCGGATCAGGACCACGGAGTGTTCCTGCAAGTTGTGGCCGACGCCGGGAATATAGGTGGTCACCTCGATCCCGTTGGTAAGCCGCACCCGGGCCACTTTGCGCAAGGCGGAGTTCGGCTTTTTCGGCGTGGTGGTATACACCCGGACGCAGACGCCCCGTTTCTGGGGGCAACTTTTCAATGCCGGGGTGGAAGTCTTCTTCTTGATCTTTTCCCGGCCTTTGCGCACTAATTGATTAATGGTCGGCATAATTCTGGTAACTCCGTGAAACTGGCATCTCAAAATCACTAAAAAATAATTTTATAATGAATTGTGAGGTTTTTGTCAAGATATTTATGCGCCCACGGCTTCCTCGGCCGGTGCCTGCAAAATCTGCAGCTTGATATTGCGGTATTTCGCCAGGCCGGTGCCCGCCGGGATGGGCCGTCCCATGATGACGTTTTCCTTTAAACCCCGCAGGTAATCGATGCGACCGGCCACCGCGGCGTCGGCCAGAACCTTGGTGGTCTCCTGGAAGGAGGCCGCGGAAATCCAGCTTTCCGTGGACAGCGAGGCCTTGGTGATGCCCAGCAGCAGGGGCTCGGCAGTGGCGGGGCGTTTCCCCTGGGCCATGATCTCATCGTTTTTTTCTTCAAAGACATGCTTTTCGATCTGTTCCCCGATGAGGAAAGCAGTGTCTCCGGGATCGGTGACCCGGACCCGCCGCAGCATCTGCCGCACGATGACCTCGATGTGCTTGTCGTTGATCTTCACGCCCTGGAGGCGGTATACTTCCTGGACCTCGTTGACCAGGTAGCGGGCCAGTTCCTTCAGGCCGCTAATGGCCAGAATGTCATGGGGATTGGCCGAGCCGTCCATCAAGGGTTCCCCGGCCTTGACCCGCTCCCCTTCCTGGACCGCGATGTGTTTCCCCTTGGGGATCAGGTATTCGATGGGATCCCCCACCTCGGGGGTGACGATAACCTTCCGCTTACCCTTGGATTGGCGGCCGTGACTGACGATGCCGCTGATCTGGCTGATGACTGCGTGCTCCTTGGGTTTGCGGACCTCGAAGAGCTCCGCCACCCGGGGCAGACCGCCGACGATGTCCTTGGTTTTGGTGGTTTCCCGGGGAATTTTAGCAATGACATCACCCGGATTCACCTGATCGCCTTCGCCCACCATTAAAATGGCCCCCACCGGCAGCGGGTACCGGGCCACGGCCATGGAATTGGGTAGCCGGGCCGTCCGTCCGGCTTCGTCCTTGATGGAGATGCGGGGACGTTTTTCGGTGTTCTGGCATTCGATGATGACCTTGGAGGACTTGCTGGTCACCGGGTCCACCCGTTCCTGCATGGTGACATCCCTGAGGTCTTCGGCGTCTTTCTGTTCGATGATATCGCCGAATTTCACCACGCCGGGCACTTCGGTGAGGATGGGATTGGTGTAGGGATCCCATTCCGCCAGCACCTGGTCGGGCTGAACTTCCTGGCCTTCCTCCACCCGCAGCTTGGTGCCATAAGTGATGGGGTAGCGTTCCTTCCCTTTGGCACTGACAATGATGGCCTCGCCCTGGCGGCTGAGGGCCACCAGGTGGCCGGAAAAGTCCCTCACCGTGCGCAGGTTGTCGAACTGCACCTTGCCCCGGTTGCGGGCCACGTGGACGCTCTGCTCGGCCCGGCGGGAAGCGGTGCCGCCGATGTGGAAGGTTCGCATGGTCAACTGCGTCCCCGGTTCGCCGATGGACTGCGCCGCCATGATGCCGATGGCCTCCCCGATATTCACCGGCGTCCCATGGGCCAGGTCCCGGCCGTAACATTTGGCGCAGACCCCGTGCCTGGTCTGGCAGGTGAGCACCGACCGGATGCGCAGTTTTTCCAACCCCGCTTCCTCTATCTGTTGGGCCGCGTCTTCGTCGATTTCCTCATTGGCGTAGACGATGACTTCATCGGTGTTCGGGTTGAGGATATCTTCCAGGGTGGTCCGCCCCAGGACGCGTTCCCCGACGCGCTGGATGATCTCGCCGCCTTCAATCAGGGGGGTGACATCAATGCCGTCGATGGTGCCGCAGTCCATTTCCGTGATGACGCAATCCTGGGCCACGTCCACCAGGCGCCGGGTGAGATACCCGGAGTTGGCGGTTTTCAGGGCCGTATCGGCCAGACCCTTCCGGGCCCCGTGGGTGGAGATAAAATACTGCAGCACCGTGAGGCCTTCCCGGAAATTGGCGGTGATGGGCGTCTCGATGATTTCCCCCGAGGGCTTGGCCATCAGGCCGCGCATCCCGGCCAACTGCCGCATCTGCTTATCGCTGCCCCGGGCCCCGGAATCGGCCATCATGAAAATAGGGTTAAAACTGTCTGTGACGACCTCCAGCGGGACTTCTTTCCCGTCAGCATCGAGACGCGTGCCGGTGATTTTTTCCCGGGCCAGGTCTTCCATCATTTCCGCGGCCACTTCATCCGTGGCCCGGGCCCAGATATCCACTACCTTGTTGTATTTTTCGCCCTCGGTGATGAGGCCTTCCCGGTACTGATTCTCTACTTCCGCGACTTCGGCCTGGGATTGGGCCAGAATTTCCGCCTTGCGGTGGGGGATCACCATATCATCGATGGCAATGGAAATGCCGGCCTGGGTGGCGAACTTATACCCCAGGTCCTTCAGCCGGTCCGCCAGGACCACGGTGTTTTTAATGCCGCATTTCCGGTAGGCCTCCCCGATCAACCGCCGGATCTCTTTTTTGGTCATGGTGCGGTTGATGCTGTCAAAGGAGATACCCTCGGGCATGATTTCCCGCAAAAGGATGCGGCCCACGGTGGTGGTGACGATTTCTCCCTTCAGTCTCACCTGAATCGGGGCCAGGGGATCGAGGCCCTTTTCCTCCAGGAGCGGGAAGAGCCGATCCGCCGTAGTTTTAAAGATGCCGCCCGTCGGTTATGACCTCGAGCCGGCCGCCGGATCGATTTTCAATTGCTGGTTTTCCCCGATAATATCCTGGAGGAGAACTACCGGTCCGTCCATTTTCACCTGGATGCGGGCGTGTAAAGAAACGGTTCCTTGATCGTAGGCGATGCGGACTTCCTCCGGAGAAGAGAAAGGTATGGGTTTATGACCGTTGAACGGGGTCCGCTCCCCTTTGGCCAGGGGACGTTCCCGGGTCAGGTAATACAGTCCCAAAACGATGTCCTGGGAGGGCACGATGATGGGCTCCCCGTTGGCCGGGGACAGGATGTTGTTCGTGGACATCATCAGGACCCGGGCCTCGATCTGCGCCTCCAGGGAAAGGGGCACGTGGACGGCCATCTGGTCGCCATCAAAGTCGGCGTTAAAGGCGGTGCAGACCAGGGGGTGCAACTGGATGGCCTTGCCTTCAATGAGGATGGGTTCAAAGGCCTGGATACCCAGACGGTGCAGGGTAGGAGCCCGGTTGAGCATCACCGGGTATTCCTTGACCACCTCGTCCAGGGTGTCCCAGACATCCGGGGTTTCCTTTTCCACCATTTTTTTGGCGGCCTTGATGGTATTGACAAAGCCTTTGTTCACCAAGCGGTTGTAAATGAACGGTTTGAAGAGCTCCAGGGCCATCTTTTTGGGCAGGCCGCACTGGTGCAGCCTGAGGTTGGGACCGATGACGATGACCGACCGGCCGGAATAATCCACCCGTTTCCCCAACAGGTTCTGGCGGAAACGCCCCTGTTTGCCCTTGAGCATGTCGCTCAGGGATTTGAGGGGGCGCTTATTGGGGCCGGTGATGGTTTTGCCGCGCCGGCCGTTGTCGAACAGCACGTCCACGGCTTCCTGGAGCATCCGTTTTTCATTGCGGATGATGATTTCCGGAGCGTCCAGCTCGGCCAACCGCTTTAAGCGGTTATTGCGATTAATCACCCGCCGGTACAGGTCATTGAGATCGGACGTGGCGAATCTGCCGCCGTCCAGGGGCACCAGGGGACGCAGATCCGGGGGCAGAACCGGGATGACCTCCAGGACCATCCACTCCGGCTTAATATTGGAATCCTTGAAAGCGTCGATAACTTTCAGGCGCTTGCTGATTTTTTTGCGCTTGGCTTCGGAGCTGGTCTTCTGCATCTCCTCCCGCAACTGTTCCGACAGGGTCACCAGATCCAGCCCCCGGAGCATATTGCGGATGGCTTCCGCCCCCATGCCAGCAACAAATTCCTCACCGAACTCGTCCCGGGCCTGGCGGTATTTTTCTTCGGTCAACAGGTCGCCTTTTTTCAGAGGCGTGTTCAGGGGATCAACCACTACATAGGATTCAAAATACAGGATTTTTTCCAGATCTTTCAGGGTCAGGTCCAACAGATTGCCGATCTTGCTGGGCAGACTCTTTAGAAACCAGATATGCACCACCGGGCAGGCCAGTTCGATATGGCCCATCCGCTCCCGGCGGACCTTGGATTGAATGACTTCGACGCCGCACTTTTCGCAGACTACGCCCCGATGCTTCATCCGCTTGTATTTACCGCAGTTACACTCATAGTCCTTGGTGGGACCGAAGATCTTGGCACAGAACAGACCGTCCCGTTCAGGCTTGAAGGTCCGGTAATTAATGGTTTCAGGCTTCTTTACTTCGCCGCAGGACCAGGAGCGGATCATCTCCGGGGAGGCCAGAGAAATCCGCACTGCATTAAACTGCAAGGGGTCCTTGGGCTTGGCGAAAATGCTATTAATATCTTCTAAGTTTACTTCCCTGGCCTTATCCATCCGTTTCTGCCACCTCAGATTCCTTGTCCTCCAAAAGCTCCACATTCAATGCCAGGCTTTGGAGTTCTCGGATGAGAACATTAAAGGATTCGGGCAAGCCGGCTTCCAGGTCATATTGCCCCTTCACTATCTTCTCGTACATACGCGTACGGCCGGCCACATCGTCCGATTTTACCGTGAGGAATTCTTGCAGGGAATAAGCCGCGCCATAGGCCTCCATGGCCCAGACTTCCATCTCACCCAGGCGCTGGCCGCCGAACTGGGCCTTGCCGCCTAAAGGTTGCTGGGTCACCAGGGAGTAGGGGCCGATGGAGCGGGCGTGGATTTTGTCATCCACCAGATGGTGCAGCTTCATCATGTACATGGCGCCCACGGTGACAGTGCGGTCAAAAGGCTCCCCGGTGCGGCCATCATAGAGCACCGCCTTGCCGATCTCCGAAACGCCCGACTGGTTCAGGCAGTCTCGAATTTCCGATTCCAGGGCCCCGTCAAAGACCGGTGAGGCCATGAAGATCCCGTCCCTGTTATATTTTTCCCAAAAGCTCGTTAAATCTTCATAGGTTGCATCCTTGAGCCAATCTTCCAGGCCATCATCCTGGTAAATTGCCCGAATGCGGTTTTTGATGGCGTCCAAGTCATAAAATTCATTAATCAGCTTGCCGATCTGCTGCCCCAGCAGGCGGGAGGCCCACCCTAAATGGGTTTCCAGCACCTGGCCGACGTTCATCCGGGAGGGCACGCCCAGGGGGTTGAGGACGATGTCCACGGGGGTGCCGTCGGCAAAATACGGCATATCTTCTTCGGGCATGATCCTGGAAACCACGCCTTTATTGCCATGGCGTCCGGCCATCTTGTCGCCCACGGCCAGTTTCCGTTTCAGGGCGATGAAGACTTTCACCATCTTGATGACGCCGGGGGGCAGTTCGTCCACTTTGCGCAGCCGGTTGATTTTATCCTCAAACTGATCGTTCACCTGCTGGATCTGTATCCGGTAGCTATCCAACAGATTGTCCAGGCGGTCTTCCAGGTCCGGGTCGTTGAAGGTGACGTTGCGCCAGTGCTCCAGGGGCAGCGTCATGACTACTTCCGGGGTGACGGCGCCTCCCTTTTCCAGAACATAGCGGCTGGAGGTAATATCATCGGGAATCTCGATGACGGTTCGTCCCACCAGCATCTCTTGCAAACGATGGCTGACGCTCTGGGTGATGATGGCGATCTCATCCCCTTGATCCTTGTGAAGCTTGGCGATGGCTTCATTTTCGATGTAGCGGGTCCTCTCGTCCTTTTCCACGCCCTTACGGGAGAACACCCGGGCGTCAATGACGATGCCCTCTATGCCCGGCGGCACTCGCAGCGACGTGTCCCGCACGTCCCCCGCCTTTTCGCCGAAGATGGCCCGCAGGAGTTTTTCTTCGGGGGATAATTGGGTTTCCCCCTTGGGGGTCACCTTGCCCACCAGGATGTCCCCGGGACCTATCTCCGCACCTACACGTATAATCCCGCTTTCATCCAGGTTAGCCAGAGCCTCCTCGCTGACGTTAGGGATGTCCCGGGTGATTTCTTCTTTGCCGAGTTTGGTGTCCCGGGCCACCACTTCGAATTCCTCGATGTGAATCGAGGTATAGACGTCCTCTTTGGCGATGCGTTCGCTTACCAGGATGGAGTCTTCGAAGTTGCAGCCACCCCAGGGCATGAAGGCCACCATGACGTTTTTGCCCAGGGCCAGTTCCCCATGAGCCGTGGCCGGGCCGTCGGCAATGATCTGGCCCTTTTCCACCCGGTCGCCGAGGCGCACGATGGGTCTCTGGTTAAAGCAGGTATTCTGGTTGGTCCGCTGGAATTTCGTCAGCTTGTAGATGTCAACGATGGATTGCGATTCCCGGCCCTCGCCGTTATCGGCCCTGACCACGATGCGGGTGCCGTCCACGTCCTCCACCACACCGCTCCGTTTGGCCACCAGGGTGACGCCGGAATCCCGGGCCACCACGCCCTCCAGGCCGGTCCCGATCAGGGGAGGCGTACAGGTCAACAACGGCACGGCCTGCCGCTGCATATTGGACCCCATCAGGGCCCGGTTGGCATCGTCATTTTCCAAAAAGGGGATCAGAGAAGCCGCCACGCTCACCAACTGACTGGGCGAAACGTCCATATAGTCGATTTCTTCGGGCCGCACCATGATGAATTCCCCGGCCCGCCGGGCTGACACCAGGTCTTTGGCAAAACGATTTTCCTTGGTCAAGAGGGCGTTGGCCTGGGCAATAACATGGTCGCCTTCGTCCAGGGCGGTCAAAAATCTGATCTTTCGGGAAACCTGCACGTCCCACTTGCCGTTTTTTTCTGTTTTCTGCACCACCCGGTAGGGGGTTTCGATGAACCCGAATTCGTTTACCCGGGCATAGGTGGACAAGGACACGATCAAACCGATATTGGGACCTTCCGGGGTTTCAATGGGGCAGATGCGGCCATAGTGAGTGGCGTGGACATCCCGGACCTCGAATCCGGCCCGCTCCCGGGTCAGACCCCCGGGCCCGAGGGCGCTCAACCGCCTCTTATGGGTGATCTCGGACAGCGGATTGGTCTGGTCCATGAACTGGGACAACTGCGAGGTGCCGAAAAACTCTTTCACCACCGCGGAAACCGGTTTGGCATTGATCAGATCGTGGGGCATCAAGGTGTCTATTTCCTGGAGACTCATGCGCTCCTTGATGGCTCTTTCCATGCGCACCAGACCGATGCGGTACTGATTTTCCAAGAGCTCGCCCACGGCCCGCACTCGCCGGTTCCCCAGGTGGTCGATATCGTCAATGGGCCCTTCCAGCTCCTTCTGGGTGATTAATTCCTTCACCGCATAAAGGATGTCTTCTTTACTCAGGGTGCCCTGGGTGACGGGAGCGTCGCGGTTAAGTTTCAGGTTTAACTTCAATCGCCCCACCGGCGACAGATCGTAATACTCCGGTTTGAAAAAAAGGTTCTCAAAAAAGGTATTGGCCACTTCCAATGTGGGGGGATTGCCGGGCCGCAATTTCCGGTAGATTTCCAGGATGGCGTCCCGGGGTTTTTCGGTTTTATCCGCCGCCAGGGTATTGCGCAAGCAGGGGCTGACGTTGATGCCGTCAATGTACAACAGATCCAATTCCCGGACCTGGCGGCTCTGCAACAGCTTTAATTTTTCTTCCGTCACCGGCTCGTTACAGGGGATGAGCACCTCCCCGGTTTCCGGATCCAGGATATCATGGGCCACTATCCGCCCCATGAGTTCGTTGGGCGGCAGGGTCAGACGCTCAATGCCGGCTTCCTGAATTTTGCGGAGCAGGGCAGGAGTGATTTTCTTGTGCTTTTTCACCAGCACTTCCCCGGTCCCCGGAATGACGATATCCGCCGTAGTTTTGCGCTGCAGCAGCAATTCGGGATTAAATTTCTTCTCGATGGTGTCGGCCTCGAGATATACTTTTTCAGTGCTGTAGAAGAAATTGAGCAGTTCCTCGGTGGAGTAACCCAGGGCCTTGAGGAGCACGGTGACCGGGAACTTCCTCCGGCGGTCAATCCGGGCATAGAGGATGTCCTTGGGGTCGAACTCAAAATCAATCCAGGAACCGCGCATGGGAATCAGCCGGGCCGAATAGAGCAGTTTGCCGCTGGAGTGGGTCTTGCCCCGGTCGTGATCGATGAACAGCCCGGGGGAGCGGTGCAACTGGCTCACAATGACCCGCTCCGTGCCATTAACAATGAACGTGCCATTGTCGGTCATCAAAGGCATGGTGCCGAAATAAATCTCCTGCTCCTTGATGTCCCGGATAGGAGGTTCAGTTCCTGGTTCAACCGGCACATCGATGTCATACACCCTCAACTGCACGGTCAGCTTCATGGGGGCCTCGAAGGTCATACCCCGCTGGAGACATTCTTCCTCGTCATACTTCGGAGCGGCAAAACTATAATTCACGAATTCCAAGGAGGCCGTGCGGTTGTAATCCTTGATCGGAAAGACGCTCTTAAACACCCCCTGCAAACCGTAGTCATCCCGTTGGTCCGGGGGGGTGTCCCTTTGCAAGAATCTGTTGTAGGATTCTTTTTGCATCTCGATGAGATTGGAGATGTCAATGATCCTTTCGATTTTGCCGAAATTCTTCCGATAGAGTTTTTGAGGGGAGAACACCTCAGTCATTCTTTCTCCTTGAAAGCAGACCCGCAAGTTCTGCTAAACTCCTTAGTGCTACCGTTGCTTTAGGGGTGAAAAAACGCCTCATGTTACTTGATCTCGACAGTGGCTCCTTGTTCTTCCAGTTTCTTCTTGATCTCTTCGCACTCGGCCTTAGAGACTGCCTCTTTCAAGACGGTGGGGACATTTTCCACCGCCTCCTTGGCTTCCTTGAGCCCTAAACCGGTAATGGCGCGGACTTCCTTGATAACCTGAATCTTGTTGGGCCCGATGACCGTGAGCACCGCATCAAATTCGGTCTTTTCCTCAACTTCGGGGGCTGCTTCGGCCGCAGCCGGGCCGGCCGCTACGGCCACCGGCGCCGCCGCGGTGACGCCGAACTTGTCTTCCAGGTCCTTGATCATCTGGGATAATTCCAATACTGTCATATTGGCAATGAAATCGATGACTTCTTCTTTGGTAATCGACATGACGAAGAATCCTCCTTACATACTAGCTAGCAAAAAATGTGGCGCAAAAGGGTCTTGCGCCGGAAAGTCTCAATTAATTGGCAGCGCGCTGCTCTTCGATGGCCTTCAGGGTATAAAGAAATTTCCGCACGATCCCTGACAGGACACTGACCAGGGAGGTGGGCACGCCTTGCAGGGCCCCCAGCAGTTTGGCCAGCAGAATCTCCCGGGGGGGCAGTTTGGCCAGTTCCACCAGGTCCTTTTCGGTTAATACGGCATTACCCAGGACGCCGGCCTTCAAGATAAATCTCTCAGGTTTGTCTTTGGCGTACTTGGAGACGATCTTGGCAATTTCCACCGGGTTCTTATATCCCAGGACAATGGCCGTGGGGCCCACCAGGAATTTTTCCAGGGCTGCCGTATCGGTGTCGGCCGTGGCCAATTTCAGCAGGGTGTTTTTGACTACGGCCAGTTCGCCGCCAGCCTCTTTCAGTTCCCGCCGCAACTGGGTGAATTCAGACACCTTGAGCCCTTTAAAGTCCGTCAGGACATTAAATTCGGCCTGCGCCAGTTTTTCCCGCAGGTTTTCGATCACTTCGGTTTTTTTGCCTTTCTGCATCGGCTTTACCTCTTTCTATGCAGCGCCTCAGGCGGCGGCGAAGCGGATGAGATTTTTGACCTCCAGGGGATCCACCCGGATACCCGGACCCATGGTGGTGGACACCGATATGCCCTGCATATAGGTCCCTTTGCTGGTGGTAGGCTTCAGCCGGATCAGGGTGTCAAAAAAGGCCGCCATATTCTGCAGCAGTTTTTCCCCGCCAAAAGAGACTTTGCCCATGGGGGCATGCACTACCCCGGCTTTGTCAACCCTGAACTCGATCTTGCCGGCCTTTAACTCCTGCACCGCGCGGGCCACGTCAAAGGTAACCGAACCGGCCTTGGCGTTGGGCATCAGGCCCCGGGGCCCCAAGATTTTCCCGATCTTGCCCACCGCGCCCATGAGGTCAGGGGTCGCCACCGCCTTATCGAAACCCAGCCAGCCGCCTTTGATTTTTTCGATCAAATCATCGGAACCGACATAATCGGCGCCGGCGTCCATGGCCTCTTTTTCCTTTTCGCCCTTGGCGAACACCAGTACCCGGACATTCTTGCCGACCCCGTGGGGCAGGACCACCGCCCCCCGCACCATCTGGTCGGCGTGCCTCGGATTGACCCCGAGACGTACGGCCACATCAAGACTCTCGTCGAACTTGACGAAGCTGGTGCCCAGGGCCTCGGCCACGGCCTCTGCAAAGGTAAATTTGCGGGTCCGATCGATCTTTTCCCGCATGTTGGAATATTTTTTGCCTCTGTGCGACATGTCGCCTTACCTTCCTCTCTCGACGAGATGCTCAGACAATTTCCAGGCCCATGCTCCGGGCTGTTCCCATAATAGTCTGCTTGGCCGCCTCTAAGTCCGTGGTATTGAGGTCGGGTAATTTCTGCCGGGCTATTTCCTCCACCTGCAGCATAGTCACCTGTCCGACTTTTTCCCGGCTGGTTTCTTTGGCCCCTTTGGCCACCTGGGCAGCTTTTTTGAGCAGCACCGAGGCCGGTGGGGTCTTGGTGACGAAGGTGAAAGACCGATCCGCGTATACCGTAATCAGAACCGGGATGATCATGCCTTCCTGACCTGCGGTGCGGGCGTTATAACTCTTCACAAATTCCATGATGTTGACCCCGTGTTGACCTAAGGCGGGGCCCACCGGCGGTGAAGGATTGGCCTGAGCAGCGGGCAACTGCAGTTTGATTTGGGCAATTACCTTTTTCGCCATGATGCAAAACTCCTTAACACGATGATATCCTTCCCTCTACTCTTTGACCCGTCAGGGGGCGGGCCTCTGGCGGAACTAGACTTTCTCCACCTGGGAAAATTCCAGCTCCACCGGGGTGGGACGGCCGAAGACGCTGATCATGACTCGCACCCGGCCTTTTTCACCCTTAACCTCATCCACCACGCCGTTGAAGTTGGTAAAGGGACCTTCCGTCACCCGCACCTTGTCACCCAGCTCGAAGGTAACCTTCGGTTTGGGCTTTAAAGCCCCTTCTTTAATCTGGGTGATGACTTTTTCTGCTTCCGCATCGGGTATGGCCGCGGGTTCGTTGCGGCCACCGATAAATCCGGTCACCTTGGGGGTGTCCTTCACCAGGTGCCAGGTGTCGTCGTTCAACTCCATCCTGACCAAAACATAGCCCGGATAAAATTTCCGCTGGGAGATGCGCTTCTGGCCCTTGATCATCTCCTCCACCTGTTCCATCGGCACCAAGACTTCAGTGATGAGGTCCTCCATACCCCGGCTGCGGGCGCGTTCTTCCAGGGCGCTCTTGACTTTTTTTTCAAACCCAGAATACGTGTGCACTACATACCACTTCTGAGCCAAGCGAGCCGAACCTCCTCCATCATCCAATAATGCCTTTTACCAAGCGGGACAGGCCAAAATCGACGATGCCTAAAAAAAGGGAAATGAGCATTACCAAGACGAGAACCACTGCGGTGGCCCCCATGGTTTCCTTCCGGCCGGGCCAGGTAACCTTTTTCAGCTCAATCCAGGCTTCCTGCAGGAATTGCTTGGACCGCCGCCAATACTCACCCACGGGGGGCAAGGAAAAAGACCTGGCTTTTTTCGGTTTTAACTTAACTAGCTGACCCTTGGGCGGCTTTTTCACCAAATCTTTGACAACCTGGTCCTGACCTTTGGCCCCGGACTTGACTTTTATCTTTTTCATGGGTATTTGTGCTGTCTTCTTTCTGGTTCCCAGCAACGTCCGACTATCTACATTTCCATCACAAACAGAGAATAAGAGTTATCTTCGTACCTTCCCCGAACTACGCACCATACCCCTGGGAGCCAGAACAAACCCCGGGGTGTGCATCCATCTCGATTCAGGATTCCCACAACGCCTTACCCTGGTTAAAGAGTGCGAGATTTCGTGTGCTGGGGAGAGGACGGGTATGACTCACCTTTTTCGAGTACTGACTCGGTCAACGAAAAAATTGGCAGGCCAGGAGGGATTCGAACCCCCATCACCCGGATTTGGAGTCCGGTGCTCTAGCCGTTGGAGCTACTGGCCTGCAAACTGATCTACTTCGTTTCCCGATGAGATGTGTGCGCCCGACATGAAGGACAGAATTTCTTTAACTCCAACCTATCCGGTGTGCGACGTTTATTCTTCGTAGTGGTATAGTTCCGGCGCTTACAGTCAGTACAAGCTAATATTATAATATCGCGCATAATGTTCTATTCTGTCAAGTTTCTTAATAAGTTATCCTGAGGGCGGGACCGTCTTGGGAACCGCCCCCCACCAGCTTATTCAACAATATCGGTGACCACGCCGGCGCCGACGGTGCGTCCGCCTTCCCGGATGGCGAAGCGCAGTTCTCTTTCCAGGGCCACGGGAGTGATCAGATGCACTTCAATGGCCACGTTGTCTCCA
>VGSX01000050.1 GCA_016874895.1 Deltaproteobacteria bacterium | reverse complement strand
GGCCCTTGAGTTGGGGGCTTTGTATCAGGGCGTTGTGGAGCTTCCCCTGGAGGTTGTCGGCCAGGTCGTTGAAGGAGGCGGCCCCCGCCGGGCTCAGCTTTATGAAGACCGCCAGGTGCATCTTCAGCGTCCCCGTCGCCAGGCGGTTCCGCTTGTCCCGGGACTCTTCCTCTTCCCAGAAAAACAGGGCCGGGGTCTTTACCTGGTCCAAGTCGGTGGGCTTGCCCTGCCAGCGGTGCACCGAGCCCAGCTCCGGGATGGTTCCCAGGATCTCGGCCAGCTTCCGCATCGCCTGCACCTTGACGCTGTCCGCCATCAGAGACCTGCCTCCGCCACCTTGGACAGGTCAGCGATAAATTGGGGCTTGATCCAGTTCAAGAGGTGGACGTCGGGGTCCACCCGCCGGGGCACCACCACCGAACGCTTCAAGACAAAGAGGGGGATGGGGCTCTGGTATTCCTTTTTCGTCCCCTTCTTGAACCCGAAGATCACCCCCTTGGCGATGAAGGTGGGACCCCAGATGTTGTCCAGGGGGCCATCCCGGGCCGCTCCTGCCGCAGTTTTGGCTGCGGGGAGCGGTATGGCCAGGAACTTCTTATTTTTGGGCCGGATGGTCACCTGGCTCCCTGTCGGCCCGATGTGCACCCCGGCATATTGAGCGGAAAACCCGAGGCCACCCGTGATCTTGTTCCCCTCCATGGTCACGGAGAGCGGCCGGGTGGAACGGGCCAGGGTGCCGCTCCGCCGGGCCAAGCGGTCGGCGGAGGTCCCCCCGGCCAGGTAGCGGCTCACCGTGTGCTCCCACAGCCGCTTGCTGTTCTCCTGGATGACCTTTTTCACCTTGGGGGCCAGCCCCTTGATGATCTGGTCCAGGCTGATGTCCGGGTCTTTAGCCATGGGGTCTGATCCGGTAGCGGTCCAGCACCTGCTTGACCATCGAGAGGAACTCCCCGGAACTCACCTTCTGGATGGAGCCATCCGGGAAACTCACCGACTCGAGACCAATGTCCTTGCGGCGCTTGAAGTCGTAAGCCGACTGGGTGCGGGCCGCCATCTCCAGGTCGGCGGGGACTTCATCTTCCGCATAGCCACCGCTGTAGACCACCTTCAGGGCCTTGGGACCGTAAGGCCAGGTTCCGAAGCGGGAGGCCACCATGCCCGCATTGAGCAACTGGTAGTGGTCGGCGGGGACGAGGCTGCCCCCGTCCCACTCCCAGGAGTCTGAGCCGTAGATGGAAGCGATCTCTACCACCGGCAGGCCCTTGAGATAGAGATACCGGCCACCCCCATCGTGGTATTCCACCCGCTCCTTCTTCTCGAAGTCCCGGTTGCAGTAGGTCCCCGCCCTTTGGGAGACCGCGGCGATGAGCTCTTCGAGAAGCCCGTCCCAGTCGGTCTCCGTCAACTCCAGGATGGCCTTCACCTGGGAGAGCGTGGTCAGGTTCACTTCGCCTTCGCTTCCTTGATGGCCCGGTCCTGGGGCGGCTCAGTTACTTCTTTCTCATCCGGCCTGGTATCCTTGGGCTTCCCTGGGTCGATGCCGGCATTAACCGGATCAATCTTCCAGCCCTGGCTTTCGATGATTTCCTTTTCCAGCTCACCGCTCAGCTCCACCTCTTCCCCGGCCTGGGCAAACGCCTGGTGGGGCAGGTGCAGGCAGTACCCCGGTCTGACTCTGTATCTCGCCATCTTCCACCTCGCCTACAGTACAAAGGGTCGGGGAGGGGTATATGACCCCATCCCCGTCCGGTTAGCTGTTCTTCACCCCGGTGCCCAGGCAGAAGCTCTCAGTGTGCCGGAGGCCGATGTCCACGTCGGTGATGATCCGAATCCAGGTCTGGTTCTTGGCGAAGGCGTCACCCGCCTCTTTGGAGGGCAGGATCGAGATGCCGGCCCACTGGCCCACGATGAGCTCCTGCCAGTTGCCCAGGTAGATTTCGGTCTCGTTGGACCCCGTCCCCAGATTCACCGGAATCTGCGTGGTCATGGCGAAGGGGTAGCCGATGAAGGCCTGGAGCTGGGCCGCGTCCATGGGCCGGACGATGTATTCGCCCCCGGTGTCCCCGGTGAACTGGGCCACCTTGAGCTTGGACAGCGTCCGCTTGACACAGGGGTGGAATACGAACCCCAGCCGGCCCCGCAGCGCATTGTCCACCGCCAGCTCGTACTCCATGTCGAAGAAGTAGTCGAAGTTGGGGCTGTTGGTCCCGAAAGCCTTGGTGTTGATCCCCGGGGTGTTGGCGATGCCGGTGGGCTGGCTGCCGGCGCCGCTCCCCCGCAGGGCCGCCAGGTCGATGGCCAGGGACACCACCCGGGCGATGTCGGCCCGGACCATCTGCTCCGCCGAAGGATTGGACATACGGAGCAGCCGGTTGGAGAGCTTCACGAGACACCCTACCGACTTGGGGGTGAGTTGGAGCTGCCCCAAGGTGGGGTCGCTGCCGGTGAGGGCCTCGTTCTCTCCCACCCAGTAAGCGGTGGCTCCACCGGTCTGCTTGGGGATCTCCACCGGCGAGCCGACCAGGTTGTCCAGCAAAGTCGCCCCCATCTGGAAGATCACCGCCTCGGCCCGGAGCATCTCGATGAGTTCCGGGATGGCCTGGGTCGGCACGAGATACCCGCCCGAGCTGTCCGGGGTGGTGGCCATGTCCCGGGTCTGCCGGAAGACGTCCGCCTCGAACTGAGCCTGGGACCAGTCGCCGGTGCCGATGGCGTAGATCGCCTTAAACAGGGAGAACTTTTCTTTTTCGTCTTCCAGACCGGGCACGTTGGCCCACTTGCGCTCCCGGCTGCGCTTCTCCAGCTCCTCGAAGCGGGCCGCCAAGTCAGCATACTTGACCGCCAGCTCCGGCAGCATCTTGAAGACTTCCGAGAGGTGGATCACCTTACCGTCCTCTCCGGTGTAGGAGAGGGACTTGTTGACGTCTTCCAATAGCTCTTGAATGCGAGCCAGTTCAGCTCCCATGGTCATTCTCCTTTGACGAGTCGGTGCAGATTTTTGACCGAAGTAAAGAGTTGCGAAAAACCGGGGCTCCCGGCCGGCCTCCCCCCTTCAGGCTCGGAGCCGGGGTTCAACGCCAGGGAGTAGTAGTCGGTTGCTAAAGCTCCGGATTGAGCAACCTCCTCTAGGGCCTCCATGATCACCGCCTTCAGTTGGGCGAGGTCATCATGGGGGGGCCGAAGTTCGGCAATCCGGGCCGCCAGTTCGTCTATCTTGACTTTGAGGTCCTCCACCAGGCCTGCCAGGGCTTGGAGGTCCGGTTTGGGATCGTCCTCGTTGTTTTTTTCAGTCTCCGGCGGTTGAGCAGTCTGTTCTTTCTGGTCCGGCTCAAAGGCAATGTCGGTGAGGTGCTCCACCTCCTGGGGGCTGACCACCCCTTTCTGCACCGCCAGGATCAGGGCGTTGGGGTTGGCGGGGACGGGGACCGCGGAGAGCTCGTAAAGTTCCTGCTTCTTGTAACGGAAACCGGTCTGCCTCCCCTCCTTGTCGGTGATGGGTTCCCGTTCCAGGTCCCGGAAGCCCACCGAGGTGGCCCTGAGATACCCGCCAAGGTAGAGATTGTAAATGGTGTCGGCCAAGGCGTATTCCTCTGCCGACGGGAACTTGACCTGGAAGAGCAGGCCTTTATCGGTCTTACCCACTTTTACGGCCTTGCCGACGGGCGGCTGCTTGTAGTCGTGGGTCCAGAGGAAGACCGGATTTTTCTTGTAATTCTTCAGGTCCCAGCCCTCCACCTCGATGACGTCGCCGTAGCGGTCCACGTCCGCGGTGGAGCCCACGAACTCCAGGGTCCGGTCCTTGGGGTCCCCCACCTGCTTCACTTCAAAGTCCAGGGTCTTGTGGATCAATTCCATATCGTCTCCTCACACCACCGGCGCGGCCACGCAGCGGCAGTTGATAATCTCCCCTGCCGGTCCGCCGAAGTCACAGGGGAAGCGGCAGCCGTTTGTGAAAGCCTGACCTCGCTCCACCACCACACCGCTTAGCATCTGGTGTGATTGCCTGACGTGCTCGTCCCCGGCGGTGACCCAGCGGTGCTTCACCACCTGCATCTGGCCCATGGCCGCGTCCCGGGCCGCGCCCGCCGCCTGGCCGGTTTCCGTCCGGGCGATAGTGAGGGCCCGGGAGGGCTCCGTAGTAGTCCAGCAGCCGCTTTTCGGAGTCACCGCTGCGGTCATCGAAGGAGTCCCGGATCGCCTTCAGCAGGTCCACCGTCCTGATGAACCGGCAGTGCTCCTCGCCGTGCGCCAGGAGGTCCTCCCGCAGATAGGCCACTGCCAGGTGAGTCTTGCCTATCCCCGGCGGACCGGTGATGAACGCCGGGCGTCGATCCGAAACCTTGCCCTTGTAGTTATCGAGGGAGCACCCCAGGTAGCGCTTGCTTACGCCGGCCCGGCCCATGAGTGTCTCGATGTTCTCCCAGCGATACCGGGCCTGGGCCAGAGCCCGCTCTTTTTCTTTCGCCTTTTCCGCCTCAACCCGCTTCCTTTGGCAATTTTCACAACAAGGCCCCCGCCTGATCATGCTGCCGGTTAAGGGGCTAACCATGGTCTCGACCGCAAATTCGCCACAATCCGGGCAGCGTGCCCGCCCTTCGCTATCGACCTCTACCTCAGTCCGGATCGGGGACCTCGAAGACGTACTGGTCCCGCCGCTGGTCATACCCCAGGGGGGTCCGTGGCCCCGGTGGCCCCAGCCTTGCTCCGCGTCCGTTGCCCCGGTTTTCGAAGTCTCGGTCATAATTGCCCTCCAGTACTTTCAGGCAGTTGGTGTCGTTTTTCATCAGGAAGTCGAAGGTCAGCCAGTCCCTATTCAGAGCCTTGGCTTTCTCGAAGAGACGCTTCCACCAGTCGGGATCGCCTCTTTTACGTAGGCGCAAGCTGGCCTTCTTCCGGCGGTCATCGGTGAGCTCGGATACCGTGGGCCGGCAGCCCAAGTCGTTCCAAAGCTTCATCAAACCGGCAGGCTTTAAACGCGGTGAAGGAGAAGTGGCAGGGGGGTCATCGGCCTCGCCGATGACACAGGCGCTAGCCTGTATATTCTCTTCCCTTCCCTTAACTTCTCTTAACTTCTCTTCGTCCGGAGTTCTCCCGGAGTCCTCCGGGACTGCTCCGGGAGTAGTCCCAGAAAAGGAGGAATGGTCAACTCCTTGGGACGAATTATTGTCAGTAATATCTTGATGTTGCAGTTTGTTGTTTTCGGAATAAAAGCTTGATATACCCTTGGCGTTCGCTTCTACATCCTCTTGGCCGGGCCCCTCTTCGGGTTTTTCTTGAGAGACCTTTTCCGCCGAAGGAATAATCTCACCTGGTTCGTTGCCGGAATACTCCGGTCGCCCTCCCGGACTACTCCCGGAGGAGTCCGGGAGTTCTCCTGCCCCTGCCTTTCCAGGACCGGGAGTGAAGTCAATTGGTGGCGGAAATTGGGACTTGGCCTCTTTATCTGGCCGGAGGGTCTGGTTCTTCTTGAACGCTGGATACTGCACCACCCACCGGCCATCCACCTGGTAGCGCCGGATAAGGCCCAAATGTTCCGCGTCCTGAAAAAATGCCAGCACCGACTGTGGGGTGATATGGTCCAGTAAAGGGGCTACCAGGCCTTTGAAGCTCCTGAGGTTGCCAGTGATCCTCCCCTCCACGTCCAGGTGGGCAATCCCCCAGGTAAAAAGCAGCCGGTGGGTATCGTCGGCCAGGTCGGCCACCGCTTCATTCAGGCTGATTTTCTTCTTGAGCATGCGGCCTTCGGCCATGGAAAGAGACTCCGTTGACAACCATATCCATCTTCTCTGTCACATCACATCTTGAGCACTCAGCGAGTACTCACTGAGTGCTCAGTGACCAATCCTTATCCCGACGGAATCATGCAATTTCTCTGGCTCCCTGGAGGAACCAGGGATTTTGCGGACTGCTCAGTCAGTCTGCTTGTTCGAGGTGGTGAGTTCATACACCTGGTTGACGATATCCGGGCGCAGGTCCTCCAGGCTGATGACGCCCTCCATGGCCTCTATGATCTTCCTGGCGGTCTTGAGACTCGGGCGCCGAATACCCCGGTTGATTTTCTTGATATAACTGCGATCAACCCCAATGCAGTCGGCCACTTTTACGGGAATCTTCATTTTCATGGCTTCATTATATAGGTCATAATGTCCCTATATGTCAAGCCTAAAAATTTCTAAACCTGTCATAATAGCCCATAGGACAATTTCTTAAGAGTGCTTATTTTTCTATTGACTTTGGGGGACAATAAGTCCTAAAATGAATTCGGTAGGTTAGGGAGCCTGGTGTGAGAGTAAATTGAAAAGAGATGCTATGTAAGGTTCCTTGAGCAAGCCTCCTGATATAACCGGTGGAGTATCCAAAAGACATTGGTAAGGAGGCTGAGCATGGACCAGAAGCAGATAACCTCGGAAAAAGAGATTAATACCAAGTTTCCCGTTTTGTACGTGGCCTTCGAGTTGGGAAACAGCACCTGGAAGATGGCGTGCAGCGATGGTCGGAAGGTCCGGCAAGTCACCGTGACGGCAAGGGACCTGGGGCAAGTCCAGGGTGTCCTGCTAAGAACTCAAGCCCATTTCGGCATGGTTGCGGCAGTTACCGTGGTGAGTTGCTATGAGGCCGGACGCGACGGTTTCTGGCTACACCGGTACCTGCAGGGTCGAGGGATCGATAACGTGGTGGTGGATTCGGCCAGTCTGGAAGTGGACCGGCGTCTGCGGCGGGCCAAAACCGACCGGATTGATGCCGGCAAGTTGCTGCGCATGCTGATCCGGTATCATGGTGGGGAGAAACAGTTGTGGCGGGTGGTGCGGGTGCCCAGCCGGGAAGACGAGGACGCCAGACACCTCCATCGAGAACTGGAAAGCCTTAAACGAGAGCGGACCAGGCACCGCAATCGGATTCATGGCATTTTGATGCAGCAAGGATTGTGCCTCCCCAACCCCAGCAAGAAGAGGTTCCTCAAGGACCTGGAGGCCCTGCGCACCTGGGACGGTCACCAACTGCCGGCAGGTTTGAAGGCTCGGCTGGTAAGAGTCTACCAACAGTTACGGCTGGTAGAGGACCAAATCAGCGCCCTGGCCACCGAAAAACGGGAACGGCTGAAGCAGGTGGACAACGCCAAGATGCGCCAGGTGGCCCAGCTCCTAAAGCTGCCGGGGATCGGTCCAGTGAGTTCCTGGGCCTTCGTCATGGAGTTTTTCGGGTGGCGCCAGTTTCGCAACCGACGGGAGGTGGCCGCCCTGGCGGGATTGACGCCCACCCCCTATGACAGCGGCAGGACCCTGCGAGAACAAGGTATCAGCAAAGCAGGCAACAGACGGATTCGGACCCTGGCTATCGAGATTGCCTGGGCCTGGTTGCGATATCAACCTCAAAGCAAGTTGAGCCAATGGTTCTCTGAACGGTTTGCCAGCGGAGGGACCCGTATGCGGCGAGTCGGTATCGTGGCTCTGGCCCGACGCCTGTTGGTTGATCTATGGCGTTTTCTAGAGTATGGGGTGGTCCCTGAAGGAGCCTTCCTGACTACTTAAGGGAGAATGCAACGGTGTGAAGATGTTGTGGTTGGTGAAGCTGCCCGTATAGCTGCTGGGTTTCCCGTAGGCACCGTTTTCAGAGTTTGGGCGCTTCATAATCAGGTTCCCCTTGGCGTAACCCCTGCGCATGCAGCATGAGGTGATCTGACCAAAGGTCAGCACGGATAGAAGCTGGAAGGGTCTTTGAGGCCCATCGCCTTACCGGAACCAACCAATCAGAACGGCTGCCGAAGAAGGCACGCCTTCGCATCGGCCTGGCTTTTTTAGCATGCCCCGTCGAGGTGTCAAGGTTTCCCTCCGGCGCTACCCGACCTTGACACCTCTTCCTGGGCATGCATTTGAGGAAGTAGGCCGACGGCGAAGGGATGGCCCTCTAACCTCGGGCTCAGGGATGTAATATGGATCTAATCCGATAACAAATAAGGCTTGACAAAAGGAACCCACATAGAAGCCGCTATCGGGTTAGTCTGCGGGAAAAATCAAGGGAGGGAGAGCGATGCGAGAATGGCATGAAGAGAGCGAGGAATCGGCCCCGGATTTTATCTCCCGGCGAGTCCTGGGGCTGTTAAAGGAGCGCAAGGCCAAATTGGCTCCCTTTGCCCGTGGTCTGGGGATCGACCCGGCTCTCTTTCGTAGGTTCTTAAAGGGGAAACGGCGATGGCGCATGGATTACCTGGAAAAAGTGGCCGAGGGATTCGGTTTGTCCCTGGAGGAGCTCCTTACCGGGCCAAAGCCTCCACCCGAGGTTCTGCAGCCGGTCATCAGCTTGGTGGGAGAATATGACCGGCCCCCGGAAGGCTTGATTGTCGATGACTATTTCGCCGTCCCCATGGTGGATGGCAACATCGCCGCCGGGCACGCCGGGGCGATCCCGGGGGATTACATCACGTCCATGGTCTGGGTGTATAAGCCTGAGATTGGCAAACGCAAGTACCACAATCTTCGTGCCGTCAAATTGGCCAACAATGCCAACTCCATGGAACCCACCATCCGCCGGGGCTCCATCGTGATCATCGACCCCACCGAGACCGCCATCCACAAGAGGGCCATTTATGCAGTACGCCTGGAGCAACACGAAGGGGCTTGCGCCATCAAGAGAGTGAAGGAAAACGGGGAGTTCTGGTTTTTCCTATCCGACAACCCGGAATGGGACCCTATAGTAATGAGAAAGGAGCGGAACCAAGACCCCATTATCGGCCGGGTGATCTGGTCGTGGACAAGCTGGGTAAAGTAGATTAAAGTGGCTGCGACAAAGAGGCACAAGATGCACTTATACGAAATCCTGGCCCAGCGGGTGGATCAATGGCGCAGCCAAGGCTATCCCCACCCCGACTATTCCACCATTGCTGAAATCCTGGAATGGTCTTCCAACCCGGAAGGTGATGGTTTTCGTTTGCGGCCGCCGCAACTGCGGGCCCTGGAGACTTATTGGTATCTGCGTCTTATTGAGAATACCCCCCATATTTTCGACCTCTACCGGCAAATCTTTTTAAAGCAAACCGAATTGCTGGAAGCTCTCGGCCTCGGCCACCCCTCCATTAAAGACTACGTCATGGATTACGGTCTTGAGTCGCTCCTCGACCGAATCAAAGCTGATGACGACTTTGTCCGCAGTTTCCACTTGGAAGCCCTGCGTGAGACCCTGACCTTAGCCTATCCCAGCTACATCCTGGCCCTGGCCATGGGCGCGGGCAAGACGGTGCTCATCGGCGCCATCTATGCCACCGAGTTTGCCATGGCCCTGGAATATCCGGACGGGCCATTTGTCCAAAATGCCCTGGTGTTTGCTCCGGGCAAAACCATTATCGAGAGCCTGCGGGAACTGGCCGGAACCCGTTACGACCGCATCCTTCCGCCCCGATTATATAAGCCTTTTGCCGCTTCAGTTAAACTGATTTTCACCCGGGATGGGGAAAAAGATATCCCGGTTATTCGCCAGAGTCTTTTTAACGTCATTGTTACTAACACCGAAAAGATTCGCATACAGAAAGAGACTATCCGTAAATCTGACCTCGGCCTGCTGTTGGCCCCGGAAAAAGAAGACGAAGCCCGGACTGAAATCGCCAATCTGCGCTTGCAGGCCATCGCCAGCCTGCCTCACCTGGCTGTCTTTTCCGATGAAGCCCACCATACCTACGGGCAATCCTTGGAGACCGGCCTGAAAAAAGTCCGTAAAACCGTCGACTACCTTGCGGATAAAACCAGCGTGGTATGCGTGGTCAATACCACCGGCACTCCCTACTATAAGCGTCAACCTCTAAAGGACGTGGTGATCTGGTACGGTCTCTCTCAGGGCATCCGGGACGGCATTCTCAAGGAAGTGGCCGGCAACATTCAGGCCTTCTCTTTTGAAGGCAATGTGGAAGCCTACCTTAGACATGTGATCGGCGATTTCTTCAAAGATTACGGGGACGTTTCACTCACTGACGGCACTCCTGCCAAGCTGGCAGTCTATTTTCCCCAAACCGACGACGTTGAAGCCCTGCGCCCGGCCATCGAGGCCGAGCTGGCCGAGCTTGGTTTGCCGCCTACGTTGATCCTGGAACATCATACCAAGTGCGAAAAAAAAGCCGACTTCGACCGCTTCAAGTTCAAGGATTCTCCCCATCGCCTGGCTCTCCTGGTGGACCGCGGAGTGGAGGGCTGGGACGTGCCGGCGCTTTTCGCCTGCGCCTTGGCCCGTAAACTCAAGAGCAGCAATAACTTCGTGCTCCAGGCTGCTTCCCGCTGTCTCAGGCAAATCCCCGGCAATCAGGTCAAAGCCCGCATCTATCTTTCCCTGGACAACCGCACTATTTTGGACCGACAACTACAGGAAACCTATGGAGAAACCATCGCCGACCTGAATAGCACCCAGGTTCAGAGGCGCCGGGCCACCATTTATTTGCGCAAGCTCAATATCCCGCCCCTGGTGGTCAGGCAACTGGTTCGCACCGTAATCCGCAAAGACGGCATGCAAGAGCCGCTCAGGTTAATAAACCCCCAGACGACTTACAAAGACACCCTTAAGAAAATTACCTATACCGTGGCCGAACAGCGAGCCACTTCCAGTCTGCTCCAACAAGTGGGCGATGCCTTGGAAATCGCGGCCGTGCCGGAGACCGTCGATCTATATGCTGCCGCGGTGGAACTGGCGGCAGTCTATCGTCTGGACCTGTGGGCCGTATTAGAGGAACTTCGCCGCATCTATGGCGGCGCGACCGAAATTCCCTTGCCCCACCTGGCCGATCTGGCGCTTCAGACAGAGGCCCAGACCCGCAACTATGAGTTGCAGGAAGAGACCGTGGAAAAAGCCCTGGCCCTGGTCAGACCGGAGGGCTTTCAGAAAAGCGTAGACGAACAAGGCGCCGAGGTCTATACCGCCGAGATCTCCTATCCCATAGACCGTCAGCGCCTGTTGCTTTCCTGGGAGGAAATGAGGACCACAAACCAGGGTGATTTTGGTTTTCATTACGACCCTTATAACTTCGACTCCAACCCGGAGAAGAGTTTCTTCGAGCAAATGCTGGCCCACTTGAACCTCAATCCGGATGAGGTGGAAGACATCTACTTTACCGGGGCGCTTACCACCCCGGATAAGACCGAGTTCTGGGTGGATTACAAGGGCCTCGACGACCGCTGGCACCGTTATACCCCGGACTTCATCATCCGCCGCCGAGACGGCCGTTGCCTGATTGTGGAAATCAAGAGCGCCCAGTTTGCCGCCGTCACCCAGGAAGACCTGGCCCGGGAGGAGCGGGGCGAAGCCGTCCTCACCGTGGAGGGCCGCAAGGCGGTGGCCCTGAGAAAATGGGAGCGTCTCAACCCCGACCACCTCAAGTATCAGATCATTTATGCCGGGGAAGAAACCGTGGCCTACGATCAGACGCAAACGGCCCGGCTCTTTGTGGAGGGGAAAGAAATCCCATGAACCCGGAACGCTTCCGCCAGAGTCCGGCAGGACGCCTGCTGCAAGTAGGCCAAGGGGAAACCGCCTACTGGGCCTTTGTGCCCATTCCGCTGCCCCCGGACCTGTCCCCGGATAAAAGGTTGGTTCGCACACTTTCGGATGCTGACCGGGCCCTGGGTGAACTGGCGGGCCTGGGGCGCACCATGCCCAATCCCCACCTGCTTATCGCCCCGTTCATCCGCCGTGAGGCGGTGCTGTCTTCCCGGATTGAGGGCACCCAGGCCGACCTCACCGACCTTTACGCCTATGAAGCCGGGCAACTGCCCTTATTTACCGAGGTTAAACCCCCGCCGCCCGAAGCGGATGTTAAAGAGGTGGGCAATTATGTCCGGGCCATGGAATATGGCCTGAAGCGCCTTGATACCTTGCCGGTGAGCCTGCGGTTACTGCGGGAACTCCACGCCCGGCTGATGGAGGGGGTGCGTGGCGAACATGCCACTCCCGGCGAATTCCGCCGCTCCCAAAACTGGATCGGGAGGCCCGGCTGCACTATCCAGGACGCGGAGTTTGTGCCTCCGCCAGTGCCGGAAATGCAGGAAGCCCTGGATGCTTTCGAAAAATATTTGCACGCCGAGGATACCTATCCCCCGCTCATCCGTCTGGCCTTCATTCATTACCAGTTCGAGGCCATCCATCCCTTCCTGGACGGCAACGGTCGCATCGGCCGGCTGGCGATCACTCTTTTGCTGGTGAACTGGGACCTCCTGCCCTTGCCTTTGCTTTATCTCAGCGCCTTTTTCGAAAAGCATCGGCAAGACTACTACGATTTGCTTTTGGGAGTGAGTCAGCAGGGCGCCTGGCCGCAGTGGGTCGATTTCTTTCTCCGGGGCGTGGCGGAGCAGGCTCGGGATGCCGGCCAACGGGCCAAGCGCCTCCAGGATTTGCAAGAGGAGTGGCGGGCGCGCCTGCTGAAGGGCAGGGCCTCGCCTTTGCTCCTGCGCTTGGCGGATAGCCTCTTTGCCTCGCCGATACTGACTATTCCCCAGGTACAACATTCTTTGAGAATAACCTATCGGAGCGCCAAACAGAATGTCGAAAAATTGGTGAATCTCGGTATCTTGCGGCAGGCAGGCGAGCCGTCTTATGGAAAATCCTTTATAGCCAGGGATATTCTGGAAGCAGTAGTCTGAAAAGAGGAGGAATAGAATTATACTTTTTGGCCAAAAAGTATAATTTGCCCTGGAAGAATGATACTCAGGTATAATTCGATCTCATAGGGCGGCCTGTGGCCGCCAATAATCGGCGGGCACAGCCTGCCCCGTATCTGCCTGATTAAAGGCAAAACCGTTCATTAAACCTTCGACCCCAAAACTTTAATGATCGGCTATGGCGTTAAAGCTGACCTTAATGACGGTAACGCCGCCAAATTTCAGGATTTGGACCAAAAACTGAAAATTGCCGCGAGAGAATTTCAGTTCCCTGAAATTTCGAAAGGCTTCGGATCAAACGTCAGCGGGAGGTAAGACTTTGCCTGACGGTGCAAAAGTGGAAATCAAGCCCGCCAAGGGCCGCCCCATGCTCACCTGGGTAGGGAAAAGGCCCCTGCGCCAGGTAACGGCCTTCCCGGCCCAGCTTGTCGAGACGTTCAACCCCAACCATGGCGGGGCGGGCGTCTCTGCCAGCCAACAAACCTGGGACGGATGGCCCGCCGCCTATCCCCGAGGCGGCCTCCTTTTACACGGTGACAACAAGGAGGTCCTGGCAAACCTCCTGGCCAATGGCTTCCGGGGCAAGGTGAAGCTCATCTACATCGATCCGCCTTTCGACTCCGGCGCCGATTACGTTCGGAAGGTCACCCTGCGGGGGGCCAAAGGGACCGCCAAGATCGAGGGGGAAGGCTACACCCTGGGGGAGCAGATTCAGTACACCGATATCTGGGCCAATGATAACTATCTCCAATTCATGTATGAGCGGTTGTTATTGCTTAAAGAGTTGCTTGCCGAAGATGGTAGCATTCTACTGCATTGTGATTATAGGAAAAATTCTCATTTACGATGCTTAATGGACGAAATTTTTTGCCCAGATAATTTTCGAAATGAAATTATAATTAGACGAGGGACTAACACTACAACGTTAATTACCGGCTGCTTCAGTACAACTCTTTGTATTTATTGTCATTCTGAGCGAAGCGAAGAATCTAGACCCTTCGCCTACGGCTCAGGGTGACAAAACTGATTGTCAGTAATATCCAATGGTTGGCCTATCATGGGCGATATGGGAGATATTATCTAACGTAGTAGTACTAAAAGCTTACAGGCACAATTTGAGGTTATAGATTCTCTCTCGTCGGGCAATGATACAATATTTTTATATTCTAAAAGCAGAGAAACTAAATATCGAAAATTGGAAATTGAATTGCAAGATTTCCGGAAAGGGACATGGAATAACCATTGGAGAGGAACAGACCGCCCAACTTTGCGATATGAATTATTAGGTATAACTCCAACTCATGGTCAATGGAGATGGAGTAAAAAAAGGTCACTTAAGGCAATCGATAATTATAATGAGTTTCTTAAAGTAGCCGGTAATTACTCAGATATTGATGAATATTATTTAGAGAAATTAAAAGAGGGAGTTAGACTTGATTTTATAAGACTTAGTGAAACTGGAAAGCCAGAACACTTTATTCCCCCCACTGAATCCAAGCTTGCAAGTAATCTTTGGACCGATATATCGGCATATGATGCTGGTGCACCCTTTCCAACTCAGAAAAGTGAAGAACTGCTGGAAAGAATTACTAATTGGCTAACAGACTTAAACGATATTATTCTGGATTCTTTCATCGGCTCCGGCACAACCGCAGTAGTAGCACAAAAACTGGGCCGCCGCTGGATCGGCTGCGATATCAACAAGGGCGCTATCCAGACCACGTGCAAGCGCTTGCAAACCGTTATCCTGGAGCAGATGGAAGCCGCCAGAAAGGGTAAACAACTGCCACTCCCGCCTGCAGGAGAAGAGTCACAGGACAACGGCGATCCCCCGCCCGCTCAGTTTTCCTTTGTAGTTTACCGAGTCAACGACTACGACCTCGCCATTCAGCACAACGAGGCGGTCAACCTGGCCTGTGAGCACATCGGCATCACTCGCACCAAGACCGATGCCTTTTTCGACGGCGCCCTGGGCAAAAGGCTGGTCAAGATCGTGCCCTTCGGCCACCCCTTAACCTTGCTGGACCTGGAAGAGATCAAGCGGGAACTGTCGGCCCGCCCCGAGGAAGAGCGGGACATCTGCGTGGTCTGCCTGGGGAAGGAGATCGCTGCTGACGGCTGGCTGGAGGATTGGAACCGGCTGCGGAAGCAAGGCGATGTACCCAACAAAATCGAGGTCATTGAGCTTCGCACCGATCCCCGCTACGGCAAGTTCTTCATGCATCAGCCTGCCACGGCCAAGGTGAGCATCACCCGGGACCCGGGCAAGATCAGGGTGGAGATTCAGGATTTCATTTCCCCCACCATCATCGAGCGCCTGAAGCAACAGTCCGGGCTCCTCACCCCCCAGATCGACGACTGGCGGGCCATGGTGGACAGTGTCATGATCGATCTGGCCTATAACGGCGAGGTCTTCAACGTCGCCTACGCCGACGTGCCCCCCAAGAAAAGCGACCTCATGGCAGGACAATATGACCTCGAAGCCCCGGAAGGCGAAACCACCGTCGCCGTCAAAATCACCGACATGCTGGGCGAAGAGGTATTGGTGACCCAAAAAATCTAAGCTTCATTCCCATCTCGCGGAAATCATCACCCCGCCCATTCAATAAGCCAAGAAATTGAATGGTAATACCGTACAATTGCGCGGTGTCACCATTCATCGCCCTTTTTCTGAATCCTCCCCCTGGTCTCCTCCTGTGGGACAGAAAATCTTTTTAGGTTGACAAAAGGGACATAATGACCTATATAAAGAAATCATTTTGGAATTGAGTAGTTATCATATGTCCTCTTCTTTTATGACCATTTCCGAAGCCTGCGCCAGTCTCAAGGTTTGCCGGAATACCTTGAGGACCATGATCCGGGATGGACGCATAAAGGCCATCAATCTCCGGCCGGGAGCCAGGCGTCCCACCTGGAGGATTTTCGCTGAGAGCCTCACCAATCCTGATTCATCTGAAGAAGCCATTTTGCTGCTTGACATTCGGAAGCGAGCCGGGCTATGAACATCCATATGCAGTTGTTCAAGCGAGAGAATGGGACCTGGTATGTGCAATTTGAGCGGGGCAAGAAGCTGTCCCTCAAGACCAAAGACGCGGCCCTAGCCCAGCAACTTTTCCGGAAGATTACAGTTCTGTCCGGTTAAAAAGCAGAAATAGTCCGAAAACGCCCTTAAATCTGTTACAATGGGTTTACCATAACCTATCAAACAGAAAGGAGAATTCGGACTATGGCCCATTGTAACACGATCTTTGGTCAGATGCTAAAACTAATTCCGAGACATCATTTCTCCAGCCTGGAGCAGGAACACGGCACTGGTCGGGCCGCCCGCTCTTTCAGCCGCTG
>VGSX01000049.1 GCA_016874895.1 Deltaproteobacteria bacterium | reverse complement strand
CCTTGGCTACATGTTCACCGGCCACAAACATGAAAGGCATCAGGACGACTGTAGTAGGATTGGCCTTCTTGACGGCCTCGAAAGCCTCTGCCTTGGTGGGCTTGTCCTCCACCGCGCCCAGAAAGACGTTTTGATAACGGGACCGCAGCAGCCGGGCAAAGGCCAGATAAGCCTTCTCCCCTTCCGGCACCGGGCTGCCGTGGGCCATCAGGACCACCACGGTATCCTTTAAGTCTTTGGGAAAGGCCTGGGCCACACTTTGGAGAGTCCGCTCCTGGTCTTCTTTACTGCTCAGCAAGGGTTTTCCCAGGGCGACTTTTAGACCGGGAATTTCCCGGCTCACCTGGACGATCTTCTTCTCCCACTCCGCCCCCGGCACAATGTGAAGAGACTGGATCACCATCCGGGTATATCCCGCTGCTTTTAATTCCCGCAAGGTCGTGCCCAGGTCATTGAGCTTCTGGCCCTTTTCTTTGGCCACCTTGTGCCGGACTTTATGGGAAGTGAAGGCCCAGCGGATTTCATAATCAGGAAAGCGTTCCTTGACTTTCTGTTCGAAATGGTTGTAAGTCTCGAAGGCTTCCGTGCTGGTGCCGAAGGCCGCCAAAACGATGGCGGGTTTGGCCGTGGCCGTGGCGTTCAGAGTCCAAGGGGCGCTGAAAATCGAGAGAATAAGCGCCAAGAATAACCATCCAAACCTGATTCGTCTTAACATGTCGTCCTCTTGTTTTTGGTTTTTCGCAAAAAAAAATCCTTAAGTCACCATGACTTAAGGATTGCACCCAGCTTCTTGATCCTTAATGGAGCTTACCGCCCGCTATGCCTCGTAGGGGCGAAGCCTTCATTCGGGCAGGTCTTCTGACTTCCGGTTCTTCCTACCGCCTGCGCCTTCCCATCTCACTTCGGTGAGACAGTGGCTTTGTGCAGGTTCCGTCCCCGGTTACAGCGGCGGGACCGTGCCGGTTTTGCACCGGCTTCCCTATTACGCCCTATATGGGCACCCGAATTATTTAAACCACTACATATAGGACTTCTCTTTACCTGTCAAGGAAAAACTCCACCTGGAGAAGAATGGCAAACCTGATAGAAGTTAACTTGCCACTAGCAAAACTTATTGAATTTCCTGAGAATATTGTGATATCCTCTGTCTATCAGCATCAGCTGATGCCATCAAAAACTGGAGGTGGAGCATGAAAGTTTCCAAGGCCGTCAACCTGTTCCTGGATTACCACAAGCTGAACTCCCAAAAAAAATACGATCAGGGCTTACAATTCGCTCTTGTCAAAATTCCGGGAGCATTTTCCTGATCATGACCTGACCTCCTTGACACCCGAGGAGATACTCTCCTTTTTAACCAGTCTCAACGGCGAGTGTAAGCAGCTCACCAAGCACACCCGCTACGCCTATCTCAAGGCCCTCTTTAACTTCATTCGCAATAACCTGGACGTTCAGGTCCAAAATCCCTGTGACACCCCGATGCTAAAGAAACTATTCCGGCCGGGAAAGCTGGCCCAATGGCAAATCCATGAGAAAGAGACCATCGACGAGATCATCTTTCGCACCACAAAATTGAGAAACCGTCTGATGCTGGAACTCATGGCCCGTGGGGGCATGCGGGTGGGCGAGGTCTTGAAGCTCACCGCCCTGGATGTAGATGACCAGAAGCTGACTATCAGGAACCCCAAAAGCGGGAAAAGCGCAGAAGTGGTTTTCATCCCCAAGAAATTGGCCGAACGGCTGAAGGATTATCTCAAGGCCATAGGCGCCGCAGGGGACCAAAGAATTTTCCCCATTACTTATACAGCCGCCAGGGTCATGATCAAAAAAGCTGGCGCCGTGGTGGGGGTTCATCTCAGGCCACACGACCTGAGGCGGCATGCGGCCACCTATGCCTCAAGGTCAGGGGTGCCCGTGGAGATCGTCAGCAAGGTCATCCTAAGACATGCCAATCTCTCCACCACCCAGCGCTATCTGGGTAAAGTCAGCGATGTGGAAGCGGTGAGGTGGATCGAAAATTTATATGGCTGATAACCGGCTATCAGGGCGAGGTCGAAGAAAGGCCTCGCCTATTTTAAACGGGTTGAGATTTCCAGAATTTTTTCGCCCCATTTTTAACTTCGATTACTCTCCACACCCTGCAACCCCAAGATTACCCTACTGATACCCCGTTCAAAAAACTTCATTGCACTAGGTGCAAGGTCTCTCAGGAACCCTGGAAGATCTCTGCAAAAATCCCAGCCCGCAATCGCCGGTTCACAAAGAATTTGAATGTCTCGGGTACGTTGCTTAATAACTCAAGTTTCGCACCAAGTAACAGAGGATAATTACTTATTTTTACTTTAAAAACTACTCAATAAAATGGAAAAGGCTCCAGATTTGTGGTAAGTTAAGATTGCGAAATCATTAACGAAAACCACACAAAAGGAGCCTTCCCTTGCATAACAGGAAACTCGCTCGCTTTCAAGGGCAAATCGAAACGGTCCTGAAAAATTTCCGGGCCGACCTGGAGTTGAGGATCAAGGAACTGTTTGCTGTGCTGCATATCCAAAGCCATCTGACCGGAGCCGGTATCCGCAAGTACGAAGGCTTTCGCCCCGTGCATCTCCTCTTTGTTCTCACCAACCTGGTGTTCCTGCATATCAAAACCGTCCATGACCTGCTCCAGCGACCTTTCAAGTTCATGGTTCAGGCCCAAAAAGATTCCTTCTACCGCTTCAAGAAGGCCGAATGGAGTTGGGGGCCTTTTTACCGGCGCTTCCTGGCCCTTCTGGGGCGGCGGCTCAAATGGTCCCAAACCGCCGAGGAAAACTGCCTGATCTTGGATACCTCTGCACTCCCCAAGCGGGGCAAGCGCTTGGAAAACCTGAGTTTCGTTTATGACCACTCCCAGAGGAAGGTTGTAAAGGGCTATGAGCTCCTGACCCTGGGATTGCTGACCCCCCGGAATTTCTATCCCGTGAACTTCGGCCATCATTTCTCCCAAACCGCCCCGGCGGAGGCTCCCGAGGCCCAGCCTCGCAAGACCAGGGGAGATTTGGCCCGGCGCCTGAAGGAGGCCGGGACGTTGACTAAACCGGCCTTGGCCCTGAAGATGCTCAAGGCCGCCCTGGCCCAGGGTATTTCAGCCCCTTACCTGCTGGTGGACGCCTGGTTTACTTCTCCCAAATTCTGCCAGGATGTTAAAGACTTGAGCCTTCACGTCATCGGCCGCTTGAAGCGGGACCGTACGCTCTATTATTGGCACGGAACCGGATATACCCTGGACCAACTCTATCAGGTCCACAAACACTGCCTGGTCAAGGCCGCGGCCTTGGGGCTTTCTCTCATCCGGGTGCCGGTTGACTGCGGCAACGGCTTGCCAGGCGCCATCATCTTTACCAAAGGGTATAAAGAACCTGACCTGGAAACCCTGCCTGGCGGCAAGGTCGAGGCGGAGCCGCCGTGGGCCGCGTTTTTCACCACCGACCTGACCCTGACCGCGGCCGAAGTGGTGAAAAAGTATCTGGGCCGTTGGGCCATCGAGGTCTTTTTCAAAGAAGCCAAGCAGCGACTGGGGTTGGGCCAGGAGCAGGGGCGCTCCTTCGCGGCCCAGGTTTACTCCGTCACCCAGGCCTTTTTCCGTTACAGCTTGCTGGCCTACCTCCAGGAGCATGATGAGCGCTCCCAAACTATCGGCGACCTCTTCCGCCAAATGGAAGAAGAGACCGGGAAGCTCACTTACTTGGAGCGGTTGTGGCAATACCTCGCCGCTTTCCTGAAAACCGTTTTAAACACTCTGGCCCAATTTTGTGATCCAGAACCACAGTTTCGGGCTTATCTCAACGCTTCACCAGTACTTTCAACCACTTTTCACCCATGCAGGGGTGCGAAACTTGAGTTAATAAGAAGACCGATGTTGCCGGTTTGCGCGACTGTAACCCAGTGCAATTACTTATACTTTGACTCACAGTGGGTCAAGCAATTTGTACTGCGTAATTCCAACTACGTATTACGCAAAAGGTTTTTTTAAAAGTAACAACCATAACCTAAGTATAAATAATTGTATTGGTAAATGGCGTATTGTAAATGGTCGGTATAATCGTAATGTAACTTACGTAACTCATTAATAGACCAATGTTTTGCCTATCCTTAATTATATGTAATAGCGCATAGTTAGGCATATTGCGTGCACCTTCCATAAGTACAAATAACTTTTTTACTTAATGGAGGGCACGAAATGAAAACAGAAATCCGGATGGTTGGCTGGCCCAAGCGTGAGTGCGAAGTAATTCCGGTGGCCGGGATGACTCGCAAGGACATTATGCGGCTCACTAATTGCCCTTACATGACCGCTGTTACCGCCGAAAAGCGCGGCTACTACATCATTGATTACCTGAAAAAGGGCATCCCTCCGAAGCGGGGATTTGTTGACGGCCCGGTGGACCTGGGCAGGGAGCGGGAGACTATCCCCATTCCCGAGGACATCAACACCATCGAAGGTGTGATGGTCCATTTTAGCTGCAATCAGAAGGTGGCCAAGGCGAGCTTGGCCCGGGGCTATTTCATCGTGGATTATAATAAACGAACCGTCTGCACGTCTTTGACTGAGTTCGATGCCGAGGCGGCCTACCGGATGGTGCGCTTCATCTACCAGCGTAAATTCAAGGACAGGATCCCCTGGTACATCGAGGCCCAGGACCTGATCCAGGAAGGCGTCATGCGGCTGCTGGAACTCTCCGGCCATCCCAGGTACCAGGAGCGCAAATTCATGTTCTTCAAGGCCTACGGTTTCATGGCCACCTACATCCAGAGCCAGAGCAGGCTGCGCGGTTTCACCGTTTCTAATGTTGACGGCGAAGGCCCCGGCTATGAGGACACCTGGCGGCATAACGCCGGCAACGATTGGCTGGGGGCCATGGCGGCGGCCTGAACCAGGCCGGGCCATCTGGGGCCGGAACCCCCAGAGTGGCCCGGGCTAAAGCCCTTATTGGGAAGGATGACCATGTACCAGCATGATATCGAACTTATCGAAAAATTTGCCAGAGAAAACCCGGACGTCATCGCCAAGGCCCGGGAGAAACTAATGGTCTGCACCGTCATGTACCGGTGCGAGAATTTTCATATCTACTTCCCCGGTAAATGGCTGGGAGAAACCATCACCTGCCCGGTGTGCAGGGGCATGATGCGGCCGGAGGCGTAAATGAAAAGCATCCCGGTTTACCGGTTTCGGTGTCCTCAGTGCCGGCGGCGCCTCTCCTGGCCGAAAGAGAGCTTCACGGGCCGGGCCTTCGAGGCCGGACAACCCCTATACTGCCTGGAGAGCTGCCTCCACCGGGGCGGTAACTGCCGCTTGGTCCTGATCAACCAGACCGCCTGAAAGACTGAGTAAAACCGTCTGGCCGGGGGCCGGAAAAACTGGCCCCCAGTTCCACCCCCAGTAAGCAAATACTCCCCTTGATTTCCGCAGTATGGGCAGGGTTTCCAACGAGCCTTGATCATCCGGGCAAGCTCAATATCAAGTTCAATATTACTTTTCTCTTGATCTTATCCTTACACTTGCAATAACATATGCTATTTCGGCGGCGCTGTTCCCCATGGTGGCCCCCCGCCAGAAAGGTTTTGGACTTATGAAAGAAAACCGAGACTACCCAGCCCTGGTCAAGGACGTGCGCCGGCAGCTGGCCTTAAGTCAAGAGGATTTGGCCCGGGCCTTGGGGGTCAGCTACGCCACGATTAACCGGTGGGAAAACGGGCAGGTTCGACCTTCCAAGCTGGGCAAGGCCCAGTTCAACAATTTCTGCGCCGGCATGATCGAACAAGGAAAGCTGATTCTGCCCCATGGCGTTCTCGGCTGAATCTGCAGGTCTTGAGTACAGGCTTGATTATGAATAATTTCAGCGAGAAAGTCAGTTTCATCTGGTCGGTGGCAGACCTGCTGCGCGGGCCCTACCGTCCCAACCAGTATAAGGACGTCATGCTCCCCATGACCGTCCTGCGGCGGCTTGACTGCGTCCTGGAGCCCACCAAAGACGAGGTCCTCAGCAAGCTCAAAACTCTTCAGGGCGGCAAGGTCAAAAACGTGGAGCCTATCTTGTGCCGGGTCTCCGGCGTCCCCTTCTATAACACCAGCCGCTTTACCTTTGAGAAGCTCAAGGGCGATCCCAACAACATCGCCGCCAACCTCACTTACTACATGAAGGGCTTCTCCACCCGCGCTCGGGAGATCATCGACCACTTCGGATTCGAGGAACATATCGCCAAGCTGGACAAAGCCGACCGTCTTTACCTCATCGTCTCCCGGTTCTGTGATATCGACCTGCACCCCGACCAGGTGCCCAACATCCAGATGGGTTACATCTTCGAGGAACTCATCCGGCGGTTCAACGAGGCCTCCAACGAAGAGGCGGGCGACCACTTCACCCCCCGGGAAGTCATCCGCCTCATGGTGAACCTCCTTTTCCTGCCGGACACCGAGGTGCTGACCACCAAGGGCATTGTCAAAACCCTCTACGATCCGGCCTGCGGTACGGGCGGCATGCTCTCGGTGGCCGAGGAATACCTCCGCAAGCTCAACCCCGACGCCCTTCTCACGGTTTTCGGCCAGGACTACAACGCCCAGGCCTATGCCATCTGCGGCTCGGACATGATGATCAAAGGCCAGGAGATTGAGCACATTGCCTTTGGCGACAGCTTCACGGACGACCGTTTTCCCCGGCACCGGTTCGACTACATGCTGGCTAATCCGCCTTTCGGGGTGGAATGGAAGCCCCAGGAGCAGGCCATCCGCCGGGAGCACCAGGAACAAGGCTTCGGCGGCCGTTTCGGCGCCGGCCTGCCCCGCATTAACGACGGTTCGCTGCTCTTCCTCCAGCACATGATCAGCAAGATGAAGGATCCCAAGGAAGGCGGCACCCGCCTGGGGATCGTCTTCAACGGCTCGCCCCTGTTCACCGGCGCGGCGGGCTCCGGTGAGAGCGAAATTCGCCGGTGGATCATCGAAAACGACTGGCTCGAGGCCATCGTGGCCCTGCCGGATCAGCTGTTCTACAACACCGGCATCTATACCTACCTCTGGATCGTCACCAACCGCAAAGAGCCGGCGCGCCGGGGCAAGATTCAACTGGTGGACGGCACCGGCTTTTTCAAGAAGATGCGCAAAAGCCTGGGCAACAAGCGCCACGAAGTCTGTGAGGACCAGGGCCGGGAAATCACCCGCCTCTATGGCGCGCTACAAGAAAACGAATACGTCCGGCTCTTCGACAACCGGGATTTCGGGTATCAGCGGCTCACCGTGGAACGGCCCTTGAAACTCAACTTCGCCGTGACCCCGGAGCGCCTGGCGCAGCTGGAACAGACCCCGGCCTTCCAGAAACTCGCCGCCAGCAAGAAGCGGGCGGAGTCCAAGGCGGCCCAGGCGGAGATCGCCCAGGGGCTGGAGTTCCAGGAGGGCATACTTGCCGCGCTGGCTGGCTTGGCCCCCCATGGGGAGGTGAAAAATCGGGAGAAATTTTCCGCCATGGCGAAGGCGACCTTCCGGAAGGCCGGGGTAGCAGTTCCGGCCCCGCTGTTCAAGGCGATCCTGGCGGCGCTGTCCGAGCGGGACGAAACCGCGGACGTCTGCACTGACAGCAAGGGCCACCCCGAGCCCGACCCCGAGCTGCGGGATTACGAAAACGTGCCCCTCAAGGAGGACGTGAGCGAATATCTGCGGCGGGAGGTCCTGCCCCACGTGCCCGACGCCTGGGTGGATCACGCCAAGACCAGGGTGGGCTACGAGATCAACTTCAACCGTTATTTCTACCAATACACCCCACCCCGGCCCCTGGCGGAGATCGAGGCGGACCTCAGGAGCATCGAACAGGACATCGCCGGGATGCTGGCGGAGGTGACGGCGTGAGCCGGGGGAGCAAGGGTGAGGCAGGCCATGATCTGCCTGCGGTGAACCGGGCCGAGGTGGTGCTGGAACCTGCCGCGGCTTACCTGGAATGGGCCAGGGGGTGCCCGGATGGCCTCCCGGACCTGACCCTGGCGGACCTGGGCGAGGAGGGGACGGTCTATCTCATCCCGGAGACGGACGCCGACCCTAAGACCTGGCTCAGGCGGCACTTCGCCCCTCTGTTTGCCAACGAACTCTTTGCCTGGTGCACGGACGAGGCCTGCTGGCCCCGGGAACGCTCGTACAAGACGTTCAAGAAGTTCTTCCAGGTGCGCTTCTGCTCAATAGTGCTGGATCTGGGGCGGGGACCCCTCGAGAGGGAAAGCGCATGAGGTGGCAGCCGTATCCCGGCTACAAGCCTTCCGGCGTCGATTGGCTGGGGGAGGTGCCAGAGCGTTGGGCTATAAAACGTTTAAAATACAGTGCCCAACTTATTAACGAGAAAGTTGAAGCACGGGACACGGATCTCCCTTATATCGGCCTTGAGCACATAGAGTCATGGACTGGTAAGCGAATCATAACCGCCGAACCTTCGAGCAGTGAAGGACAGTCGAACCGTATTCGCCTGGGTGACGTCCTTTTCGGAAAGCTACGTCCCTATCTGGCCAAAGTTCACCGCGCTTCCGAAGACGGCATTTGTACCGGTGAATTACTTGTTCTCAAACCGAAGTGTGTGACCCAACATTTCCTTTTCTACTACATGCTGTCCAAAGATTTCATCTCGGTCGTGGATTCTTCGACCTATGGGGCAAAAATGCCCAGGGCGAGTTGGGAATTTATCGGTAACTTGCCCACGCTGGTCCCTTCGCAAGATGAACAACGCGCCATTACCGACTTCCTGGACCGGGAGACGGGGCGGATCGACGCCTTGATTGAGAAAAAGCAGCGGCAGATTGAGTTGCTGCAAGAGAAGCGCGCCGCCCTTATCAGCCACGCCGTCACCAAGGGTCTGGACCCCAACACGTCTATGAAAGACTCCGGGGTGGAATGGCTCGGTAAAATACCGGCATATTGGGAAGTAAAGAGGCTAAAGTTTCTTATTGGATTTGTGACCAGCGGATCACGAGGATGGTCTCAGTACTATAGCGATGAAGGAGCGATTTTCCTTCGTATCGGGAACTTATCAAGGTTCTCATTGAATCTGAATTTGAGTGATATTCAATTTGTAACGCCACCTGCTGGTACCGAAGTTGAACGTACACGAGTCCAAAAGGATGATGTCCTTATTTCTATAACGGCCTACGTTGGATCGATATCAGTCATAGAAGAAGACATTGGCGAGGCGTATGTCAATCAGCATATAGCTCTTACCAGGCCTATGCTGGGGAAAGGCGAGCCTAAATGGCTGGGATACGTATTGCTGTCTGAGATTGGACAACACCAATTCCGTATCCAGCTCTATGGCGGGACCAAAGAAGGGTTTGGCTTAGATGATGTAAAAGGCCTATCTATTCTTTTGCCCCCACCTTTTGAGCAGAAAACCATTGTTTCGTTTTTAAATCAAGAAACAGGCAAGATCGATACTCTCATAAACATAATTCGGGATAGCATAGATCGGCTCAAAGAATACCGCACCGCGCTCATCTCGGCGGCGGTGACGGGGAAAATTGACGTTCGCGACGAGGTCCGAAAAGTTCCAAGCGCATTCCCTCGCATTGTGCTGGCCGCGGAAATCGTCCATCGCCTGCATCACGATCCCCACTTCGGCCGCGTGAAGCTCCAGAAGGTCTTGTATCTCTGTGAACACCATTTGGGCATGGACCTCCAGGGCAACTACTGGCGCCAGGCAGCCGGGCCTTTGGACAACCGGATGTTGCACTCGGTGGAAAAGCAATTGGAGCGCCAGAAGTGGTTCGCGCCCCTGAAAAATGGTTGGGGCACCAGGTATGCCCCGTTGGAGAAGGCCGGCGGGCACCGCAAGTATTTCGACAACTACTGGGCCGACTACCGGGAGGGACTGGACTCTTTGTTGGAGTTGATGCGGCCTCTCAATACTGAACAATCCGAGATCGTGGCCACCCTGTACGCCGCCTGGAATGACCTGGTCATCGCCGGCCGGCCATTTTCCGACGAGGACATCCTGCACGAAGTCAAGAGCTGGCACGAAAGCAAAGAACGGTTCGACGAAGACCGCCTGCGCCGGGCCCTGAAGTGGATGCGGGACCAGGGCCTGGTTCCTCGGGGACTGGGCAGGGCCACAAGGACTGAGAGGTGATGGATAAAGCGCAGTTGCAGAGCCTGGTGCGCCAACTCGTCACCCTTCCCCGGGAGACGGAATGGGTGGAGTTCAAGCACAACAAGGCCGATCCCGCCGACATTGGCGAGTATGTCTCGGCCCTGGCCAACTCGGCTGCCCTGCACGGGAAGCCGTGCGCCTATGCCCTTTGGGGCGTGGAGGACCGGACGCGCCGGATTGTGGGCACCACTTTCCGCCCCCGGCAAACCAAGGTAGGCAACGAAGAACTGGAAAACTGGCTTCTGACCCAGCTTAATCCACGGGTCGACGTACGCCTCCACGAGGGCGAGGTGGATGGCGCCCCGGTCGTCCTTTTTGCAATTCAGCCCGCTCCGAATCGGCCGGTGCGATTTAAGGGAATCGAGTATATCCGCATCGGCAGTTACAAGAAAAAATTGCATGACCACCCCGAAAAGGAACGGGAACTTTGGAAGGTTTTTGAACGAGCCCCCTTTGAGACGGGCGTGGCCAAGGAGAACGCCTCTTCCGACGACGTCCTGGCGCTGCTGGATTACCCGAACTATTTCCGCTTGATGAAGCAGCCCCTGCCGGACAACCGGGCAGCCATTTTGGACCGGTTGGTTGCGGAGAAGATCATCTCCCCTGCAACCGGCGGCGGCTACGACGTGACCAACGTTGGAACAATCCTCTTCGCCCGTAACCTGAGCGACTTCGACCGCTTGGCCCGGAAGGCCCTCCGGGTCATCATCTATCGCGGGGACAACCGCGTCGAAACCATTAAGGAGCAGACGGGCGGCAAAGGCTACGCCATCGGCTTCGAGGGGGCCATCGCTTATATCAACGACCAGCTACCCCAGAACGAACAGATCGGCCAAGCTCTGCGGACCGAAGTCCGTATGTACCCTGAGATCGCAGTGCGGGAGTTGGTCGCCAACGCGCTTATCCACCAGGACTTCAGCGTCACCGGCGCGGGGCCGATGGTTGAAGTTTTCACGGACCGGATGGAAATCTCCAATCCCGGCGTGCCGCTCATCGACACTCTGCGCTTTATCGATGAACCGCCCCGATCTCGCAACGAGGCCCTGGCTGCACTGATGCGTCGGATGAATATCTGTGAGGAGCGTGGGAGCGGCATAGACAAGGTGATCTTTAATGTGGAGGTATTCCAGCTACCCGCGCCGGACTTCCGGGTCGCCGGAGACAGCACGATCGCGGTCCTGTATGGTCCCCGCAAGTTCTCACAGATGGACCGAGAGGAGCGCGTTCGGGCGTGCTATCAGCATGCCTGCCTCCTCTACGTATCCGGCAAACGGATGTCCAACGCCTCGCTCCGGAAACGACTGGGTATCAAGGACTCAAACTACCCCATGGCTTCGCGGATCATCCGAGAAGCCATTGACGCCGAGTTGATCAAGCCGCACGGCGAGGGAGCGACCTATGTTCCCTTCTGGGCTTGAAAGCTATGTAGCGCGATGTAACTGGTGGCCATGGCCATGCTTTTTTCGCGGAGAGCAATTTTATTGAAATCAATGGGTTATGTTTATTACTAGCATGTAACTGTGGGGATGCGCCTGATGCCGGGGCAGCATACAGAACAGGCCTTTGAAACCGCGATCGAGCACTACCTGGTCAGCTCAGGAGGCTACGAGCCGGGCGACCGCGACGCCTTTGACCGGGAGCGCTGTATCGACCCGACTGTCTTCCTGGCCTTTGTCAGGGAAACCCAACCCAAGGAGTGGGCCTATCTCGAAACCCTGCAAAAGGACAAAGCCGAGGAGACGCTGCTGGATGATCTCTGCCGGGCGCTCAACTCCCTCCATGAGGGGTGTCTGTCCGTGCTGCGCCATGGGTTCAAGTGCTTCGGGAAGCTCTTTCAAGCGGCCTACTTCGCCCCGGCGAGCGGTCTTAATCCCGATACCCAGAAGCTCTACGCCGCCAACCGCCTCACCGTGACCCGCCAGTTGCGCTACGCCAACCGGCACGCCAATACCCTGGACGTGGTCTTGAGCCTGAACGGCATTCCGGTGGCCACCGGAGAGCTCAAGAATCCCATGACCGCCCAGACCTGGCGGCACGCGGTGACCCAGTACAAGAACGACCGGGACCCGGCGGACCTGATCTTCCAGTTCAAGAAACGGGCTCTCGTACATTTCGCGGTGGATACGGATGAGGTCTACATGACCACGCGCTTGTCGAGCCGGAACACCCACTTTCTGCCCTTCAACCAGGGGCGCGACACCGGCGCCGGCAACCCCGAAAACCCTGGGGGATATAAGACCGCCTACCTGTGGGAAGCGGTCCTGGAGCGGCATAGCTTCCTTGATATTCTGGCGCGTTTCATCCATTTGCAGGTGGAGGAGAAGAAGCTTGGCGGCAAGAAGGTCAGGCGCGAGACTATGATCTTCCCACGCTATCACCAACTTGATTGCGTGCGAAAAATGGTGGCCGACGCCCGGGAGCGCGGCGCTGGGACCAACTACCTGATCCAGCACTCCGCCGGCAGCGGCAAATCGAACTCCATCGCCTGGCTGGCGCACCGCCTCGCCAGCCTTTACGACGAAAAGGACGAAAAGGTCTATGACTCCGTGGTCGTCGTGACCGACCGGGTGGTCCTGGACCAGCAGTTGCAGAACACCATTTACCAGTTCGAGCACAAGCAGGGAGTGGTGCAAAAGATCGACGAGAGCTCCACCCAGTTGGCGGAGGCCCTGGCCAAGGGGGTGCCCATCGTCGTGACCACGCTCCAAAAGTTCCCCTTTGTGACGGAAAAGATCGGCGACCTGCCCAAACGCCGGTACGCCGTCATTGTCGACGAGGCCCACAGCTCCCAGGGCGGCGAGACGGCGACGGGACTCAAAGGCGTTTTGGCAGCCGCGGTCATTCGCGAAGAGGCGACAAAGGATACCACTGAAGAAGGCCTGCCCGATTACGAGGAAGAAATCCTCAAAACCATGGCCAAGCGCGGCCGACAACCTAACATCAGCTTTTTCGCCTTCACCGCTACGCCGAAATATAAGACGCTGGAGGTCTTCGGTCGGCCGGGAGAGGACGGCAAGCCGCAACCTTTCCATCTCTACAGCATGCGACAGGCCATCGAGGAGGGCTTCATTCTTGACGTCCTCCAGAACTATACGACGTACAAGACGTATTACCGGCTGATCAAATCCATCGAGAACGATCCCACCGTAGATAAGCGCAAGGCCGCCCGGGCCCTGGCCCGTTTCATGAGCCTGCATCCCTACAACATCGCGCAGAAAACGGAAGTTGTGGTGGAGCACTTCCGCCACTTCACCATGCACAAGATCGGCGGCAAGGCTAAAGCCATGGTGACGACATCCAGTCGCCTCCACGCGGTCCGTTACAAGCAATCCTTCGACAAGTACATCGCCGAAAGGGGATACAAAGGAATCAAGACCCTGGTGGCCTTCTCCGGCACGGTGGCGGACCCCGATGCGCCGGGCGTGGAATACACAGAAGTCGGGATGAATAAGGGTATCCGGGAGAAGGAGCTACCTGAGCGGTTTGGGACCGACCAATACCAGGTGCTGCTCGTGGCCGAGAAGTATCAGACCGGTTTCGACCAGCCGCTTTTGCATACGATGTATGTGGATAAACGCCTGTCCGGCATCCAGGCGGTCCAAACGCTCTCACGCCTTAACCGCACCCATTCGGGCAAGGAGGATACCTTCGTTCTCGACTTCGTGAATGAACCAGAGGAGATTTTGGCGGCTTTCCAACCCTATTACGAACAGACTCTCATTGGCGAGCGGGCCGACCCGAAACAGCTTTATGAGCTACAGGCCAAGCTGGAAGCGCAGCAGGTCTACTATAAGGCGGAAGTGGCTGAGTTCTGCAAGGTTTTCTACAAGCCAAAGCACCATCAGAGCAATGCTGACCATGCGCGGATGAATGCCTGCATCGACCCGGCGGTAAGCCGCTACCGCGAGCTTGAGGAAGAGGTTCGGGAGGAGTTCCGCAAGACTATGGTGGCCTACCGGAACCTGTACGCCTTCCTCTCCCAGATTATCCCTTTCCAGGATTCAGACCTGGAAAAGCTGTATTCCTACATCCGCTTCCTGCTAACCAAGCTGCCCCGGGGGGACCGCGGCCCGGTCTACAACTTCGACGATGAGGTGGCGCTCAAGTTCTATCGGCTACAGAAGATCAGCGAGGGGTCAGTTGACCTGGAACCGGGTAAGCAGGAGCCGGTGTCGGGGCCTATAGCCGTTGGCACCGGGATTGCTCGAGGTGTCGAGATAGAGCTTTCCAAGCTGATCGACATCCTCAACGAGCGCTTTGGCACGGAGTTCAAGCCCGGTGACCAACTTTTCTTCGATTCGATCCGTGAGGACGCCGTGGCCGATACGAGCCTGCGCCAAGCGGCGATTGCCAACACCATGGAAAACTTCGGTTACGTTTTCCGCAAGGCGCTGGAAGGACTTTTCATCGACCGAATGGAGCAAAATGAGGAAATCACGGCCAAATTTATGAACGAGAAGGATTTTCAGAATGCAGTTACTAAACACCTCCTGGAGCAGGTTTATAGCCAAATTCGAGACGAAAAAACGCATGATTCGAAACCGAGCTCCTGGCCCTAACCCCAGGCACGGTTGGGGAATTGCTTAAAAGAAGCGATCTAACAGGGGGTAAACCTAAACAAATCTGGCGAATCAGGGAAACTGATCTTGGGGCGTTTTTGAAGGAAGGGGAGCAAAGCTCTTCTAACGAACTAACCGGCCAAGGGCAGGTTAAGAGATGGTGGAGGTAGCTATGGCTACTATAAGGAAGCGGGTTAACAAGAAGGGGATCACCTGGCAGATTGATTATTACGATCCCCAAGGCAAGAGGGTAATGAAGGTGTTTAAACTCAAGAAGGAGGCCGAGGCCTATCTAAACCAGGTAGGGGTGAGCAAAAAAGACGGCACCTATGAAGAGATTTTCGGCCAAAAGGAAGAAAAGCTCATTACCTTTAATCAACTGGCGGAAGAGTATATTAAAAACTACGGAACCCAAAAATCTTTCCGGACCTTCAAGCGCCATGCAGTGAGGTATTTGCTTGAGGCCTTTGGAGACAAACGGTTAATAAAACTTTCTTATCTGGACCTGGAAACCTACCGGAACACTCGGAAAGCTACCCCTCTCGCCAATGGCAAGCCCCGGACGGATGCCACGGTTAATCGGGAAATGGCAGCTTTAAAGCACATGCTGAATAAGGCGGTTGAGTGGGGCATGCTGGAGGTCTCCCCCTTCAGGAAAGGCTCCCGCCTGACCTTTCGGGAGAATAATCAGCGGCACCGGTACCTAACGGTAGAGGAAATCGAAAAGCTTTTGAATTCCTGTAGCCCTCACCTGCTCCCTATTCTGGAAATTGCTCTTCATACCGGCATGCGGAAGGGGGAGATTCTGGGGTTGAAATGGGATCAGGTACGGGATGGTTTTATTTACCTCAAGGAAACCAAAAGCGGCAAGAGCCGCCAGATCCCTTTAGATGACCGGGCGGCCCAGGTGCTTAGGGACTTGCAGGTAAAGAATAAGTGGAAATCCCCCTATGTTTTTGTGGGGCCAGACGGCCAGCGGTTGCAGGACGTCAAAAAAGCATTCGCCGGGGCTTGCCGGCGGGCCGGGATTGAAGATTTCCGCTTCCATGACCTCAGACACACCTTTGCTTCCCACCTGGTGATGAAGGGCGCCAACCTCAAGGCGGTTCAAAGGCTCCTGGGTCATTCAGATTCAAAGATGACCGACCGCTACTCCCACCTCTCCCCTGACCACTTGAAGGAGTCGGTAAACCTTTTGGGGAATTTACCTACCGGTAAAGATTTGGTAAACATTCTACCTCTCAGTTCCCTTAAAACTGGAGCCGGCACGGGGATTCGAACCCCGGACCTGCTGATTACGAATCAGCTGCTCTACCACTGAGCTATGCCGGCTTTTTCAGGCATTATGCGGGATTTGGCGCGGAAATGCAATATCCCCCAAAGGGCCGGGAAGGGCCGAAAAT
>VGSX01000048.1 GCA_016874895.1 Deltaproteobacteria bacterium | reverse complement strand
GGTGGCCCGGGACCGGATGTGTTCCACCGCCTATGAATCGGTGGGGGGGGTAGTGGCGGCCATGGAGGCCCTGGCCAGGGGGGAAATGACCCGGGCCTTTTGTTTTATCGGGGCCGGGGGCCATCACGCCGGTTATGGGTACTTCTGGGGGGCCTGTTGCTTTAACGACGTGGTCATCGCCCTGACCCAGGTCCGGGAAACCAGTCCCCTGAGGCGTTTCGCCATCATCGACACCGACGCCCACCATGGCGACGGCACCCGGCAGCTCATCGGTCAGGACCCCGAGGTCTTGCACCTGTGTTTTTGCGGCGATGATTACATCTCCCCGGATGGCTCCAAGATCGACGTGGACGTCTACCGCCCGCACTGGCCCGACCCGGATCAGGGATATGTGGCCGCAGTGCGGGACCACCTGCCCCGGGTCCTGGATTATCGGCCGGACCTGCTGGTGTGGTATTACGGCTTCGATACTCATAAAAACGACTACGGCTCCCTGGGCTTATCGGAAAAAGCTTATGTACAGCTCTGCCGACTGATGGTGGAGACCGCCGAGACCCTGAAGATTCCCCTCCAGGTAGTTCTGGGGGGCGGCTCCCTGTCGGCATTGGCCACCGCCACCATACCCGGCATTATCCACCAGTTGGCCGTCAGCTGAAGTGGAGCCAGCCATTTCCCGGCCATGATCCCTATCCTAAACTGCTAGGAGCGCTTTCCCCATGGCGGAAACCTACAGCCGCACCGAAAAACTGGCCGGCTTATTCCTCTTCCTGGCTCTCATCGGGGGGGTGGCCCTGATATTGTTCATCGGTCAGGGCAAGGGGTGGTTCCAGAAACAGCAGACCTACCTGGTGCGCTTTCCCCAGAGTTATAACCTGCAGCAGGGGGCCTCGGTGCGGATGTTCAATACCGATATCGGCACCGTGACGCGGCTGCGCATCCGCAGGATCGGAGATGAACACCAGGTGGAAATCACCCTTAAGGTCAATGCCCAGTACAGCGACCTGATCCGCCTGGATTCGGTGGCGCAGGTGGAAAGCCCCACCATTTTAGGAAGCGAATTCCTGAGCATCACTCCGGGAACCTTCGGCTACCCACCCATCGAACCCTATGGCACCATTCCTTCCCGGGTTAAGAAAACCCTGGCCGATTACCTGGAAGAGTTTCAACCCGAAGAAAGCCTCCACAAAGCCAGGCTCTTCATCGCCAACATGGCGTCTCTGAGCGAACAGCTAAAAGCCCATGAACAGAAGTTATTGTCAACTCTCAATAACTTCGACACGGTGCTGGTCAGTATCCTCGAAGCCAAGGGAACGTTGGGAAAATTGCTCATGCAGAAGGATTTTTACGCCCGCCTGGAAGGGGCCGTGGCCAGGGTGGAGACGATCTTAAAAAACTCGGAGGGCATTACCCAGAACGTCCAGGCGGCTTCGGAAAAGATGCCGCCCCTCCTGGATCAGGTCGGTCAGGAACTGGAACAGGTGCGCTGCCTGCTGCTGGATCTCCGCCGAGCCTCGGGCCAACTCCCCGAACTGCTGGAAACCACGGAAGACGCGGCCCGCACCGGCAAAGAAGTCCTGGACGCGGTGAAAGCCAACCCCCTCATCAAAATGACCCTGCCCACACCGCTTCCCCGTGAACCCATTCATCTGGAGCCCCGGGATGTGCCGTAATCTTCTGGTGATCTGCTGCCTCCTGGCCCTGACGGCCGCGGGTTGCGGGAAAAGGCCGGACCCTTTCGGCCATCAGGTGAGCCGGGCCGGGGATGCCAGTCTCCGGGGACAGGAACTGCTCAGTGAAGGTGAGCTGCGCCGGGCGGAAAAGGCCTTCGAGAGATCCCTGGCCATCAACCGGGGTATTGACCACCCTGGGGGCGCGGCCGAACAGCTCAATAACCTGGCCGCAGTGGCCCTGACCCGGGGCGACCTGGCGGCAGCCACCGATCTTTTCCAGCAGGCCCTGGCCATCAACCGGGACTTGGGGGATGCCGGGGCTGCAGCCATTAATCTGGCCAATCTGGCCACCGTGGCGTATCGGGCAGGTGATCCGGCCGGAGCCGGGCGACTCCTGGAGGAGGCCCGCACCATGGCCGGACGGTCGGGTTCGGTCAGGGTAATGGTGCAGGTGTTGTGCCAGATGGCCGGCATGGCATTGGATCGAGGCGATCTTGGGGCCGCGGCGCAGCTCCTGGAGGAGGCTCGTCCGGCCATGCGAGGGGTCCAGGTCCGGGGCTCCTGGAATTACCAGCAGGGTCGTCTGGCCCTGGCCAGGGGGGATAGCGCCGGGGCGCTGGCTTTTTTCCGGGAGGCCCTGCGCAACGACCGGGCCATCCTCAATAGAACGGCTATGGCCGCGGATCTCATGGGCCTGGGAAATGCCTGGGAAGCCCAGGGAGATTTTTCCCAGGCCTTTTTTTATTTCAGCCGGGCCTGCCAGCTCTATGCCACCCTAAGAAGCCGGGACCAGGCCCGGCTCTCGGTTGAAGCCCTCCGCCGGGTCAACGCCGCCGGCGGCCTGGGGCGCTCCCTGCAGCCGTATGAACAGCTACTGGAGCCCCCCTGGAGTGATCCCGCCTGTCCGCCGCCGCCGGAGGCAGGCCCACGGGAGAAAGGACCAACCCCATCCACACCCCCTAAACCGGCCGGACCTGAATTATAGAGTTTCCGGTTTCCAGTTTTCAGTTTCCGGTTTTACCAAGAAAATATATACCTTAAATGACCTTGTATAAAGGGTATTCGATAATGCCGGTGGCCCCCAGCTTGATCACCTGGGGGATGAGGTTGCGGACATGGGCCTGTTCCACGATGACTTCCACGGAATACCAGTCGGTCTTAAAAAGCGGGGCAATGGTCGGAGCCTGCAGGCAGGGGAGGATGGCCACCATCTGCTCCAGGTTGGCCTCCGGGACGTTCATTTTTAATCCCACCATCCGGTCGGCCCGGAGGGCCCCTTTGAGCAGCAGGACCAGGTTTTCGATCTTTTCTTTCTTCCAGGGGTCGTTTTCCCAGACCTCCCGGTTGACGATGAACTGGGTGTTAGTCTGCATCAGCTCGTGGATGATCTTCAGGCCATGTGCTTTGATGGTGCTGCCGGTTTCGGTAACCTCGACGATGGCGTCGGCCAATCCTGCCTCCACCTTGGCCTCGGTGGCACCCCAGGAAAACTCCACTTTTACCGGGATGTTGCGGTCGGCAAAGTATTTCTTGGTGAAATTGACCAGTTCCGTGGCGATTTTCTTATGGGCCAGATCCTCCGGCCGCTGGTAGGGCGCTTCCTTGGGCACGGCCAGGACCCAGCGGGCCGGGTTCTTGCTCACCTTGGAGTAGATCAGATCGGCCACCACCACCACCTGGGAATCGTTTTCCATGATCCAGTCTTTGCCGGTGAGGCCGCAGTCCAGGGTGCCGTTTTCCACGTAGCGGGACATTTCCTGGGCCCGACACATGGAGCAGCTGATCTCGCGATCGTCGATGTCAGGAAAATAGCTCCGGCCGTTGATGCTGATTTTCCAGCCGGATTTGGCGAAAAGTTCGATAGTGGCTTTCTCCAGACTGCCCTTGGGAATGCCTAGCTTGAGATTATTCACTGCCATATACCTCCTTGGGGTCAAAGACTTTTTCTCCCACGAGGCGGACTTCCCCGTTTTGCCATAACCGATAAAAACAACTGCGGTGGCCGGTATGGCAGGTGGCCCCGCCTGCTTGCTCGACTCTGATAAGCACGGTGTCCTCATCGCAATCCAGGTATATTTCTTTGACCAACTGGACATGCCCGGAGGTTTCACCCTTGCACCAGAGCTTCTGCCGGGTGCGGCTGAAATAGTGCACCCGTCCGGTGGCCAGGGTTTTCTCCCAGGCCTCGGGATTCATAAACCCCAGCATGAGCACTTCCCCGCTGACGGCATCCTGAATAATGGCGGGAAGCAGGCCGTCCAGTTTGCTAAAATTTAATTCCATGCCAACCTCGCTCAAAATTACGGATTTGTTTTCCCAAAATACTTCTTTTACCTTGAATCCGCAACCTGGAATGATACATTAGAAAAAAAGTTACACAATTGCCATAAAAAAACAATACATCAGGCAGCCGGGAGTATCCGAGGGTCCAGATGGCGGCGTGCAGGCAATCCTGATCAATCCAATGCCCCGGCTAAGGTGAGGTGGACATGAGTAATGTCATTCCGTTCAGCGAATTGAGCCGCCAGCATAAACTGAACCTGTTGGACCACAAACGGCGGGAATATCAAGACCGGGAGCTCTACCTGAACCGGCTCCGGAAGCTGTTATTTCAAGTTGAGGGTCAGATGCGGCAGGCCGAAATCGAACAGATCGAGCTCTATCATGCGATTTTGGACGATTTTCAGATTGAGGTGCCCTTTCCCAACTGGGGTGACCGGGTGGGACTACAGCGGCTGTTCAAGGAGCACCCGGCCCTGGTGACCATCTCCGAATACCTGGAGGAGCGCCTGGCCCCGGAAGAGTGCTATAACCGCCTGATGAAAATTAAAGAAACTGCCCGCCAGGATTAAACCAGACCATAAAGATACCGGAGGCAGCTCCGCAAGCGAAAAAAAGCTGACCGGACGGGGGAGGCATCCGGTCAGCAGGGGATTGGGGAGAATATGGTTATGAACTTTGATTAAGGGGGGATTGGGGGTTTCCTTAATTGTTCATAGTTGCTTTAATATATATGCATGACTTGTGCCAAAATCTGCCAACTCAGAGTCTTATTTTAATTGCTAATGAATTCAATCGGTTTTCTTTTTCCTAACGCCCACCATGGGGCTGGCGAAAATTTAATAAATTGAACCGCAATGAGTGTACCTTAAGGCTATACCCTCCCATCATACTGAAAGAACTAAAAATATATCGGTTAAAGAATTTTAACCCGGGGAATGGAAGATTTTTTATTCCCGGTCAAATTCCCTCGCCTGCCGGTGGCAGGCCGGAGCTGCCAGTAATTGTTGGTTCATCCGGGTAAAGCGTACTTGTTGTTCTGGTGAATGGCCATGTTTTTGAGTTTGGAAAATACCAAATTTAGAAAGCTATGGGCCTGTGGGTGGGTGCAAAAAAAAGCTGACCGGACGGGGGAGCATCCGGTCAGCGGGGATTGGGGAGAAACTGTATTATGAACTCTTATTAAGGGGGGATTGGGGGATCCTTAAGTGTTCATAGTTGTTTTTTATTATATGCATGACTTGTGCCAGAATTGGGAAATCAAAAATTTAACCAAATATGATTGATAAATCAATAGGTTAAACATACTTTAAAATTTTTCACAATTTCAAAGAATACAATAATTTGAACCATGCACCCCCGCTTTTATTCTAAATCAGCATAACATATTAATATTGTTTGTATATTTCCGGTATAAGAAATTTTACTGCTCCCAATCCTCAGACACGATCTGATGCAGTTTTTTTTCTGTCCGGGAGAAACTTCCCTTGTGATCACGGCAGGAACGGTGCTTAATGGAAATTGACCGACCCCGAACGCCCCGTCAAGCCCTGCGAACCCTGCTGCAGGAGCAGGATCGCTCGGTGCGGGAATTGTCCCAGTTGCTCTCTTTGCCGGAAAAAGAGGTGTTAGGCCATTTGGATCACCTTGCCAAAGCCCCGGGACCCGGTTGCCAATTTGTTATCGGGGGTATGCACTTGACTCTCGTGCATACTATATGTAGTATCCTTCTGCATGGAGGAATACCCAAAGACCATGCAGGAATTTGAGGAAAAGTTTTCATCTGAGCAGTCCTGCATTGATTATCTTTTCCGAATTAGATGGCCTGAAGGATTTCGTTGTCCCCGCTGTGGACACGATAAATTTTGGGCAATGAGCTTCAGAGTTGACCGTAGGACGTCACAGTCAAGGGAAAACTCTTTTACCGCCTTGTTCAACAATCCTTTCTGTTGAGCCGGTGCCAGCCAACAAAATCACTGGTAGCACTAAACACAATATATAGTATATACGAGAGTTATGTGCATACCCCCATTTGTTATTTTCCCTTCCCGTTGCCGCCACTGCGGCTTCACCTTCAAGAAGCGGGAGCGGCTTAAAACTCCTTCCCGCTGCCCCCTCTGCCGCCAGGAAGCCATCTCCCGGCCCCGTTTTGCCCTGCACTGCCGGAAATGAATTGGAAATCCCTAACTCACCGTAATAAAAATAATAAAAACCTCGTTGCTCCTGAGAAATCAAGAGGATAGAATGAGTTTAGTGAAGAGGCCCACGGGGTGATGCAGGAAGATTTGGCCGGCGGCCAATTACCCTCCGGTTCCTTTGGAGAGAATGCGGCGTGGTGGGCCATCATGATTTTGGCCTTCGATGTGAACTCCCTCATGAAGGCCTTGGTGCTCCCGGGAGACTGGGTTAAGAGCAAGCTCATTTGCCGACAAAGGGATAGGTTTGTCAAAAAACTGGTGATAGAGCGTTACTGAGATGCAGCCGCCATAATAATCGCGATATTATTACCCTTAATCCTTCCTCGGCCCTGAAAAACAACTTTTCGGCAAGCAATATCAGCACATTAAAATTTTGGCGGTGGATTATGGTTATTATGCTAATCTGGGATAATTAGGGGGTGGGCCAATTTCCACAGACATGTTGTGGCCAAAGAAACGTTCAAAACGGTAGATTCTCTAATCTGGAAAAGATTATGGAGATGGTGCAAACGACGTCACCCCGGTAAAGGAATGAGGTGGATAAAAGATAAATACTTCAAATGCATTGACACAAGAAACTGGGTCTTTGCCGCAACTACTGCTGACAAAAGAACCCTGAAACTGTACGATGCGTTTTCCACCAAAATCAGACGACACGTTAAGGTTAAAGCTGAAGCAAATCCTTTTGATCCTAAATGGGAAACATATTTTGAGGAGCGGCATGACCTTAAAATAAAAAACCATCCCATGTTGAGTAAAAGATTGCAGACGCTTCTGAACAGGCAAGAAGGTAAATGTCCAGTTTGCGAGCAACCCTTCACCGAAAAAGACAAGTGGAATGTCCATCACGTTATTCACGTGACGGCAGGAGGGACGGACAACTTGGATAACCTACGTCTCTTGCACCCTAACTGTCACAGGCAAGTCCACAGCCAGAAGTGGACGGTGAGGTAACCGGCTTCTCCGAAAGGAAGAAGCTTTTCGAAAGGCTTGAGCCGTGTGAGGGGAAACTCTCATGCACGGTTCTTAGGGGAGGGGGCTTTGGTAACAAAGTCCCCTTACCCGATTCTATGTTGACCCATTCGGTCTGGTCGAGAAGTTCCCCGATTACAGACAGGGATGGGGGGGACTTTCATAAAACAACCTTCAGGTGATGAACTGATATAAAAAAGCATAATACTCCGGCGAAACCGAGGTAAATCTTATCCGGGCCTGGCCGTTCGGGTGGGCCCGGCGGTTCAGGGAGACGACCTTGCCGAAAATCTTGCCAGGAATTTCCTGGCCTTTTTCATCCCACAAAAGCAGCCGGACGTCTTCCCATTCCCTCAGGCCTCCCCGGAACTCCACCAGGGCCTCGGTGAGGGAAATCTGACTGACCCAGGACTCAGCCACCACCCCGATGACGATTTTGTCCCGGATGCGGTTAAGGCGGACGGGCAGCGGTCGGGACAGGAGCACGAGATCATGGGCGGTGTCCGGCAGGGTGATCTGATAAGGGCCTGACATGCCGCAGATATCATACAGGGTCACCGGCTCGGGGAGGCCTTTCATTTCCACCTGAAAACTGTCGCGCACTTCCACCAGGTCGCGCACCACGGCGTAGGTAGAGGGGCTGATGAGCACCTGATCGCCCACGGTATAGGACTCCATCCGGCCGGTGAAATTTACCTGGGCCCCGATAATACTGTATTTGGTCCGCCGCTCGGAACCGATGTTCCCCACCACCACGTCGCCGGTATTGACCGCGATGCCCATCTCCAGGTGGGGGAAACCGTCTGCTTTATTGGCCGCGTTGATTTCCACCATGGCCGCCTGCATGCGCAGAGCGCAGGCCACGGCCTGCTCCGGATGGTCCGCCAGGGGTTCAGGCGCGCCGAAAAAGGCCAGGATGCCATCGCCGACAATTTCGTCGATAACCGCCCGGTGATCTATGAGAATTTCAATCATTTTAGCGAGATAGCGGTTCAGGAAGACCACTACCTCCTGGGGGTCCATGGTGGCGGTGATGGCGGTAAAACCCCGCAGATCAGACATGAGGATGGAAAGTTCCCGGTTTTCGCCCCCCAATTGCAGGCTGTCCTTGGATTCGATAAGTTTCTTGACCACTTCCTGGGTGACATAACGGCCGAAGGTATCCCGGATGAAGTCACGTTTTTCGATATATTCGGTAAGTTGTCGGCCCAGGCGGTTGAAGGCCTGGGACAGGTGCTGAATTTCCCGAGGGCCGGTTTCCGGGACCGTCACCGCAAAATCGCCGTGCCCGATGGCCTGGGTGGTAGTGGCCAGGGTTCGCAGCGGATGGGTGATTTTCCGGGAAATGACCACGATCAAAAGCATCAGAAAAACCAGGCCGCTGAAGCCCATGAGGGCCAGATTCAGGCTCAACACCCGCAGTTCGCCAAAAAGTTCGTTTTCCGGGAAGATAACCCCCAAGGACCAGCCATTGGAGGGCAGCGGGGCATAAAACAGCACGGATTTCTCCCCCGTATAGAAATCGGTGATATGAACCAGGCCTTCTTCCCTCCGGATCATGGCTTGGCCGATCCGGCGCAGTTCCGGATCCTGGCGGGCCTCCGCCAGGCTGAAGATGCTCTCCTGCATGATGAAGTTCTCATGGGGATGGGTGATAAAATCGCCGTTCTGAGAAATCAGGAAGGCGTAACCGGACCGCAGGATTTTCACCTTGGCGACTATCATTTCCAACCATAACAGGGAAATATCAGCTGTGACGACTCCCCAGAACTCTCTGGCGCCATTGGAGCTGAGCCGGTACACCGGCACCGAATAGGTGGTCATAATAACGTTGCCACCACCCTCGTCATAATAGGGTTCGCTCCACAGGGCCTGTTTCATCTCCTTGGGGAGCAGATACCAATCCCAGGAGAAATAATGGTAACCATCCCCGCCCAGATATGTCTGTTGCAAGCCTTCCGGACCCTGATAAACATAAGGGGAATAATAATATTTCTTGGGGTCAAAGCTGTGCGGTTCAAAGGCCGCAGCCATGCCATAGATATTCGGGTTCTGGCGTATCATCTGCTTCAGGTAGGGTTCCAAAGAACTATTGTGAGGGCAGTTGCATTCCAGGAAAGTAGCGACCCCTTCCGGCACTTTTTCCACGCTGTTGAGGATGGCGTCGATCTGAAAGACGGTTTTCAAGGTGAGATTCCTGACCTTTTCCTGCATTTCCCTCAGGAGAGTGGCCTTGGAGCTCTGGTAATTGTAAATCAATACGGCCAGGAAGATGCACGCAGTGGCGGTGCCGATGAGAATAATCAACTTAGCGGCGAGACTGGCGTTTTTCCACATGATTGAGGACATCCCGGTAAAACGCCGCATAATCCGGCGCGATCTTGATAACCTGCTCTGATAGAAGCGCCTGGGCCACCCGTTCATAATCACCAGGAGCGAGGAATCCCATGGAAACGCCACTCTTCGGGGGCTCGATAACCTTTTGCATATGCTCCAGCATCCATTTCTGGTGCACCCGGTTGGTCTTAACCCCTGCCGCCATAATATATTTCATGACAATATTTAATGCCTCCTCGGGGTGGGCAAAAGCCTCCCGCCAGCCCTCCAGGGAGGCGGCCACGAATTTCCGGCATCGCTCCGGGTGCCGCCGCCAGGTTTCCTCCCGGCAATAAATGCCGTCCTCGGGAAAATCCAGGCCATGGTCGGCCATGGCAAAGACCGTGAGCTCCTCGGGATCCACACCGGCATTCAACAAAAGATGATACTCATTGTAGCGCATGGCCGAGGCGGCATGGACGCCGTCCCGCAGGAAGAGATTCAACGTGGCCGATTGCGGCACCACCGTCACGGCAAGGTTGTATTTTTGGAAAAAAAGACGGGGCTGGATCTGGAAATCTCCATCCCACAGGGAAACTTTCTTGCCCATGAGATCGAGGGGGGTATGAATGCCGTGATTCTTTTTGGCTACCAACAAAAAAGCCGAACGCTGCCCCGTCTGGGCGATATTGACGATCTTCAGGCCCTGGGCCCTTTTCTTGATGCCGGTGGCCAGAAACATGGTGCCGAAATCAGCCTTGGCGTTCTGCATGGCGTCGGTGCCGCCCCGGTCGGGCCCGCCCCGCAGGATTTTCACCTCCAGGCCGTGCCGCCGGTAGATGCCTTTTTCCTGGGCTACATAATAGCCGACAAACTGGGCCTGGGGCAGCCATTGCGGCATAAAAGTAACTTTTTCCAAAGCCGCCGCTCCGGCCACCTGGCCGGTTAGACATATTGCCAGCAAGACCAGACCGGCCATAAGCCCCTGAAAGCCCGCGGCCGCTGAGACCGGCCTGAACCTCCCTCGGGCAGGAGAACCGGGTAAGTGAGTCACGTGACGCTCCTAATGTCGAAAAACTAACAAGACCGTGAAGCCCGTTGCACGGATCATAACCTTTTTATCGGCTTTATCTTAACGCAACACAAGCCTGGCTGGAAATATATAATGTATATCAGGCGTCTTGACCGAAAATATATCAGAAATTTGAACACAGGTGTTCGAAAAATTAAACACAGGATGCCCGGCTGATTTCCAAGAAAATAAAGTGGTCAGGGGTCAGGGGTCGGTGGTCAGGGGTGAGTGGTCAGTGGTCAGCTGCTTACGAAAGTAGCATCTTTGGTCAATATTCCTTTAACTTCCTCGCCCCCCCGCTGGTGGGCTAGGCTTTACCCACTAGTTTATAAGAGGCAAATTTTGAGTCATTTTCATGGTTCGCGAGTGACCGCCAGATGATGGCAATTACCAAAAGCACTTTAATAGTTCAAGGCAGAGAAGGCATCTCAAAAAAATACGATAATTGCATATATAATCGGCAATTAGCAGAAATTTATGAGCAGGAGGCACATCGGTCGTGATGAAAAAATTTTAGCCGGATGGGGCATGTTTATATTATTCCTGGTCTTAGGTCTGTCAACAGAGTCGATGGCCTATACTTGGGAACATTATAACGGACATTATTACACGATAACCAAAAATATCGGCACCTGGCATCAGGCCCGGGATGAGGCCGTGGCTGCCGGCGGTTATTTGGTAACCATTAACGATGCTGCTGAAGAAACATGGCTACGCCAGACTTTCAGTTTGGAATATACCTATTGGATCGGTCTTACGGACGAAAAGGAAGAAGGCCGCTGGGTTTGGGTTGGGGAAGATTCCAGCTATCTTAACTGGGCTCCCGGAGAACCGAACAATATGACCCCGAATACCTCAGAACAGGGCTGGGAAGGTTTTCATAATGATAATGGTGAAGATTATACCGTGATGAACTGGATAATCGCTGGTACGGCCTATTGGAACGACGTGCCCATTTTGGGTCCCTGGTTTGCCCAGGATGATGGTGGGGTATGGGGGATAATTGAGGCCCGGGCTCTTCCTCCGGCAGTACCGCTGCCCACTTCAGCCCTGCTTTTTGGGCCGGTAATGGCCCTTCTTTTATACAGAAGGCATCGGCAGCAAAAAAATAACCCTGGGGCAGCATAACTATCCATCGGCGCCCGCTGGTAATCAGACGGGTTATTGACCTTCTCTGGCGCTGGAGAGACGACATCCGAAGATGTCTGCCAACCCCGGCTTTTCGGCAAAGCGACCCCGGCGCTCCAGGCCGGCATCGCCGGTGAGCCTGTTATCGAAAAATTCAACCCGAACAGGTGGTTAAAGGCAGGCCGGTATCCGGCGGCTTAAAAAAGATGCCATGGCTCTGATGGTTTCCGCCGGTTTTTCCTCATGGGGATTATGGCCGGACTCGGGAATGATGACGAATTCCGACTTTTTGATATCATAATGCAGTCTCTGGCCGCTGCTCAGGGCCAGAATCTGGTCATTTTCCCCCCAGATGATGAGAACCGGGAGTTTCAGCCGGACGGTCTGGTCGATGATCTCATCCACATTGTCCGGGACAATCTGGTAGGCAGTCTGCCGCAGGGCATAGTGGGCCCCGGGAAGCTGCAAATAGGTGCAATAGGTCCGGATCATCTCGTCCGTGATTTTTTCCTTATCCCAGAAGACCTGCTGGAGGAGACGCCTGACCAGGAACCGGTCCGGGAGGAGGGCTGGCCCCAGCCGATTGAGGACCGGAGTTCTCAGAAGCCGGATGAATTCGGGCGGTTCCTGGGCATAACTGGCATTATCCAGGAGAATGAGACCCTTGATCAGAGGTTCTTTTACCCTGAAAGTGGTCAGGAGGGCCACCGCGCCGCCCATGGAGTGACCCACCAGGATGATATTCCGCAGGTTTTTCTCCTGGATGAAAGCCGTCAGCAACTCGGCCTGATCTGTTAGGCGGTATTTCCCGTCCCGGGGTTTGGCGGAATACCCGAACCCTTTTAAGTCCAGGGCGATGGTATTGTAGCTGGAAGCAAAATAGTCCTCCAGAGCCCGCCAGTAGTGGGATGCAGCCCCAAAACCGTGGATAAACAGCAGGGTGCAGGGATGTCCCGGGTTATGTTCCCGGTATTTGATGGAAATGGTCCCCTGATAGAGAAATTCCTTATACGAGGAGGCCCCAAGAACTTCCAGGCCGGAGGCCGGGGGGTTAAAACAGCAGCCCAAGGCCATCCCCAAAAGAATCGCCAGCACGGTTTTGGCTATGATTTTGTAGATTAATTTCATATCGGGCCTGAAATGTCGGCTGTCATTATCCTATACCTTTCCCAGTGAGCAAGGCCACGGTTTCACTGAGCACCTGGCTGGCGGGGGCGTCGAAATAGTAATCAGTGAGGCGGCGGGTGAGGTCGGTGGTCTCCAGGTTGATCTCCACGATGCTGGCCCCGTGTTTTTTGGCCGTGTAGGGCAGGTAGTTGGCGGGCATGACCGCGGCGGAAGTGCCGATGACCAGCATCAGGTCGCAGGCCTCGGCCAGTTCAAAGGCGGCCCGGTTGGCGGCCGGCGGGATCTCTTCGCCGAAAAAGACGATGTCAGGTTTAATGAGGCCCTGGCAGGAACAGTACAGGGGCACCTGGGTAAAATCCAGGGTTTGGGGGTCAAAAGCCCGGCCGCAGCCCAGGCAGACGAACTGCCGGGCATTGCCATGAAATTCGATGACGTTGCGGCTGCCGGCCTCCTGGTGCAGGTTGTCCACATTTTGGGTAATGATGCCCCGAAGCCGGCCCATCTCTTCCAGGCGCGCCAAGGCCACATGGGCCGGGTTAGGCCTGGCCCGGGTAATAGTGTCATCCAGTTCCCGCAGGAGCTTCCAGACCTTGGCGGGGTTGGTCAGAAAGGCCTGGATGTGGGCGTATTCCATGGGATCGTAGCGGGTCCAGAGACCGTGGGGGCCCCGAAAGCTGGGAATGCCGCTTTCCACGGAGATGCCCGCCCCGGTGAGGGCCACCGGGGCCACGGCTTGTTTCAAGAGTTCGGCCAATTCGGCCGGGGTGCCGGTCTTCATAAAGTTCCTCAACAGATAAGAGTTCAGCGATCAGCTTAAAAATTAAATTCGGGTAAGCGTTCAGCGCTCAGCTTGCAGCCGTCAGCTAATGCTTTAGATCGGATGTTCCAGAAAAAAAGAGTTGCATATGCGATATAACGCAAAGTTATTATTGTGGATATTAGTCCTTCGAGGATTTTTTCCTGGTGGCTACATGGACTTTCCGGCGGGGCAGGATTGCGGGTACGGAAATCTCTGCCCTGGTTAACAATTCTTGACAAAGCCCGGTGGGTTGGGGCACCTGCTTGTAGGTAGTATTGCCTATGATAATTTCCACCCCCCGGAGAAAACCCAGTTCATCCAGGGACTCACTGACGGGGAGGTCAAGGGAACGCCAGTAATGGTCTAATTCTCGTTCCAGCAGATAGGCCAGCATCACCACGAAGACATGGCCACGGGTGCTGGCCTCAGTCTGGACGAAGGTGGGGCGGATTTCCAGGTGTCCGCTCTTAAAGGTGCGACAGGCGCGCTCCACCCTGGCCAGGTCCTTGTAGCGCTGATGATTGGTATCAGCCGTGGCGGCCCGGGCCGGCACATCGGTCTTGATCACGTAACAGCCGTCCAGCCGGGCTTCGCTGACCCGAGCCTCTGGATCAATTTCCAGGGTCAAGCGTCGTTCCTGCAGGGTTACTTCGGCCCATCGGTCACCCACCAGGGTAACCGTGCTGACCCCAAAGCTTTGGACCAGGGTGCGGATCTGCTCCGTCACGGTTTTCGGGTCCTGCAGGAGGATCAGATTGGGGCCATCCTGCAGCAAGGTCAGGATGACGTCCCCACCTGGAGCTATCCGGTGTTCATCCTGTTGCCGCATGAGCTCATAGCCGGGCATGCCCCCCCCAGAGACCAGGCGATCCAGCCCCACATGGTCCGGGCCGCAAAATTCTTTCCCAGTATAGTCTTGCCGTTGGTGGCGTCGAAAAACTGGCCGTCAAAAACGGCGGTGCGGGTCAGGGGACAGTCTGGCACAGGGTCTGGCCTTCAGGGATGACGCGGATGGCATTGATCTGCCGCTTCAGCAACGGCAGGTCCAACTCAATGATTTTCCAGATTTCTTCAACATCCACGGCCAGATAATCATGCACCAGGACATTACGCAGGCCGATGACATCTTTCCAGGGTATCTCCGGGTAGGAGGCTTTCAGAGCTGGCGACAACCTTTTGACTGATTCGGCCAGGGTCTGGAGACTGCGTAGGACGGCATACTGCACCAAGTCAGACCCGAAAAATTCTGCCTTGCCTCCGGCGGTGAATTTTTCGATCCGGGCAATCTCTTCCGAAATGTGAATCAGGTAGAGCGTGTCGTCTTTCGTTGTCATAACGGCACCGCTTCTCGCAGCACCCGCTCCCGGATATACCAGTGCAAGCCCTTTTCGGTAACAATGTCAACCTTACAGCCCAACAACTCTTCCAAATCTGCCAGCAGGCCGCCGGGGAAAAAGGGGGACCGCTCTGGCCCCACATTGACCAGGAAATCCAGATCGCTCTCCGGTCCGGCTTCCCCCCGAGCCGCCGAGCCAAACACCCGCACATTATAAGCCCCATGTCTGGCGGCCAGGCGTAGAATCTCGTCCCGTTTTTCTTGTATGAGGCGCTTAAGGTCTATATTCATCCTTTCCTTCCAATAAAACACTAAACCAAGGCACCCCTGCCATCAAGTCTGACGCCTTGCCTGGGAGCATTATTGCAAGGTGGGCAAAGGCTCATCTTCGGCCAGGGCCGGGAGATAGGCCCGAATGGCTTCTTCCATGTTGGCCACCAGGGAGGACAGGTCGGGGGCCTGGGTATAGCACCCCGGCAGTTCCACGATCTCGCCCACCAGCCAGGCGCTTTCCGGGTCTCGCTCCACCACCATGGTAAAGGTCTTTTTGTGTTCAGTCATGGCCTCTCCTGATAGATGAATAGAACTTTTTCAGTTAACCGCCAACGGATATTTCCTTTAAATGAGACTGTGCAGCACATCTTCAAGATTGCCACCGATTGCACCGATAAACGGATACTCGTGCCAGTAAGCCACGAGACCCTTTCTAACCGGATTGTTGATGATATATCGAATATATGCTATCAAACTTTCCTGCCGCCGCAAAACGTGGTCGTAATAATTTTTTTGCCAACGAACCCCCGCCATATTTTTAGACAACCAAAACCCAGTTTTCTGTTTGAAAGAAACGATAAATGGCAGTAGCTTTGTCTCCTCAGCGGAGCCGCTAACAATCAAATGCAGGTGGTCAGGCATGAAACAATACACTGGAACAACGCACTGATGTTTTTGAGCAAGTTCCTCAAGCATGTCTATAAAAGTCTGAACAATATCTGGGTTGGAGAAAATCTGCTTTTTGTCCTGCACACAAAGAGTCAGAGCAACCGTTGTCTCACCTCGATAATATTCTTTAGGGAGCCGATGAGGTTTTTGTCTCACAACCATAACATATTAAATTGTTTTCTTGTAGCCGCCAGCTTTAGCTGGCGTTTTTTTCGCAGGCTGAAGCCTGCGGCTACAGTTTAGTGATGGTAGATTCAATCGCCCCCGCCGGGATTTCAAAAACCGTATAGCGGCAATCTCTCTTACAGACGTGCTAGCAATCATTATACCCCAATAAGGGCGGTATCTTCGGGCGCGGACCATCTTTGTTTTTCTTGTAGCCGCCAGCTTTAGCTGGCGTTTTTTTCGCAGGCTGAAGCCTGCGGCTACAGTTTAGTGATGATGAGGTTTAATCGCCCCCGCCGGGATTTCAAAAACCGTATAGCGGCAATCTCTCTTACAGACGTGCTAGTGCTTACTTGCAATAGTTTT
>VGSX01000047.1 GCA_016874895.1 Deltaproteobacteria bacterium | reverse complement strand
ACCTGGATATCGACCTGGTCATCGAAGGGGACGCCGTCACCTTTGCCCGCAGCTTCGCCAAGAGCTTCCCGGAAGTCCGGGTGCGCGTGTTTCAGAAATTCAAAACCGCCGTGATCATCTATCCCACCGGTTTTAAACTGGACGTGGCCACGGCCCGCACGGAATACTACGAAACCCCGGGGGCGCTGCCCATCGTGGAGCGCAGTTCCCTGAAAATGGACCTCTACCGCCGGGATTTCACCATCAATACCCTGGCGGTGAAGGTCAACGAGAGGCACTTCGGCATCCTCATCGACTATTTCGGGGCCCAGCGGGACATCAAAGAAGGCTCTATTTCCGTCCTCCATAACCTCAGCTTTGTGGAGGACCCCACCCGGGTGTTCCGGGCCATCCGCTTTGAGCAGCGCTTCGGCTTCAAGATCACCAAATTGACGGCCAGCCTCATCGAAAACGCGGTGCGCATCAACTTCTTCGACCGCCTCTCGGGCACCCGTCTGTTCAGCGAATTGAAGCTGATCCTCATGGAGGAAAATCCCATCCCGGCCATGTCCCGGCTGGCCGAATTCGATCTGCTGAAATTCATCCACCCCACGTTGCGTTTTGATAACAATGCCAACTGGCTCCTGGACCAGATCCGGGGGGTGCTGGCCTGGCACGACCTGCTGTTCCTGGAAGACCCGTACGAGCCCTGGTATGTCTATTTTTTAGGACTCATCGAACCCCTGAAGGAAGAGCAGCTCCTGGAACTGACCCATCGCCTCAATATGCCCCCCAAATTTGCCGAAACCCTGTTATGGGCCAAAGGGGCCGCGGATCACACCCTGTACCGCCTCTATCGCCAGGAAAACGCCTCCCCCAAGGAGATCTATTACCTGCTGAACGAACTCTCCACCGAGTTCCTGCTCTACATGATGGCCAAAACCCGGCAGGAACAGACCAAGAAGGCCATTTCCCTCTACTTCACCCAGCTCAAGCACACCCGGCCTCTGCTGGCCGGCAAAGACTTGCTGGCCCTGGGCTACGAACCCGGCCCCCGCTATAAGCTCATGCTGCAGCACCTACTGGAGGCCCACCTGGACGGCAAGGTGCAGACCAGAGAGGATGAAATCGCCTATATGGCCCAGTGCTTCGGGAAGCCAGCATAGGATTATGATAAATTCCGTGAGTCTGCCGAAATAGCCGTTGACCCAGGCCCTGATTCCTGTTAGATTTTTTACGATATGGAATCGCAACGTTCAGGTGAGGAAGGGCGGAATGTTTACCTGCGGCTGGTTTTCCAGCGGTCGGGGACAGGGCTCCATTGACCTGTTAACCACGGCTCATCGGAAAATGGCGGACGGCTTTATCCCCGGAGGCATCGCCTACGTCTTTTGTGACCGGGGGCCGGGGGAAACCCCGGCCGCGGACCGGTTTCATGGGGTGGTGCGGTCCCTGGGATTGCCTCTGGTCACCCTGTCCTCCCTTGACTTGCGGCAGAAAATCCGTCAGAAGTCCCCAGAGGCGGAACAGGCACGCCGGGATTTCGACCGACAGGTGGTGGAACTGTTGGCCGGTTACGAGACGCCGGTGGCGGTGCTGGCCGGCTATATGCTGGTGCTGAGTCCTCTTCTCTGCCAGCGCTTCCTGTGCCTGAATCTGCACCCTGCGGTGCCGGGCGGGCCTCAGGGAACCTGGCGGCAGGTGATGTGGCAGCTCATGGAAACCGATGCTCGGGAAGCCGGGGCCATGCTGCATCTGGCCACCCCGGTCCTGGACATGGGGCCGGCGGTGACCCATTGCCATTTTTCCCTGCGCGGTCCCGGTTTCGACTCCTTCTGGGAGGCTTATCGGCAGAAACGACGGTCACGGTCGCAGGGAGAGATCAGGGCCCAGGAGGGCGACCAGGAACCCCTCTTTGCTTATATCCGCACCCAGGAGCTGCGCCGGGAGTTTCCCCTTATCCTGTTGACCCTGAAAAACCTGGCGGTAGGCACGTTAATGTTAACGGCCGCCGGGGTGGAAGCAAACGGGCGGCTCGTCCCCGGGGGCTTCGATATTACGGATCAGGTGGAAGCTTATCTTCAGGCGGGACAGTGACTTCCATGATGGGATGTCTCACTGGATACGGGCACTGAGGCCCTTCGATATGGCAGCATCCGAAACGCAAGACAACAGCCTGGAAGAATTGACCGGTCTGCTCCGGAGTGCCGATCTGTACGGTTGGGAAGTGCGCCGGGTGCAGGAGACCAGCGACCAGCTGTATCTGATTTTTGACCAGGTGGAGTCCTTGCGCCGGGTGGAGTCGCTTAAATATGCCGTAACCCTCTACCTGTTGGTGGAAAAAGACGGGCGGCCGTGGTTGGGCGAATCCGCCTGGACCGCCAATCCCGGCGACGATTTTGCCGCGGATCTGGCCCAGGCCCGGGAAAAAGCTCCCTTGGCAGTGAACCCCATCTTCCAGCTGCCCGGACCGGAGCAGCCCTACCAGGACCTTAACCTGGTGGATCCCATCCTCAGGAATGAACCCCGCCAGGTCCTCTGGCAGGTGCGGCACGATCTGAATCAGGCTGTCAGTGGGGCAGCCGATATTCACCTGGCCTCGGCGGAAGTCTATGCCAATTATCGTGAAATCGATATTGTAAACCATAAAGGCCTGCGTGGAGCCTATGCCCAGACGGAATTACAGACCCAGTTCGCCCTGCTGGCCGCGGTGGCGGGCCGGGAGGCCGAAAGTCTGGGGTGGCGGCGGGCCGGATTCTATCAGGACTTGCACATCGGCGAGATGGTCAGGCGCTACAGCCGCTACGCCCGGGAAAACGTGACGGCCTCTTTGCCTCCCGGCGGCCAATATCCCGTGGTATTCGGCGAGGAGGCCCTGGACGCCCTGTTTAATCATTTGGTAGCCCACGCCGGGGGCCAGGCGGCCTTTCAGGGCTGGTCCCGTTTTACGGTGGGAGAGCCGGTGATCAACAACCCCCAAGGCGATCTTCTTACATTAAGCAGCGATCCCTGGCTGCCCGGCGGAGTCAATTCCCGCCCCTGTGACGACCGGGGGCTGGCGCTTCACCCGGTGACTTTTATCAGCGAGAATGTTTTTCAACAACCTCTGGCCGACCGGCGGTACGCGGACTATCTGTCGGTGCAGCCCACCGGAGGGCTGACTAACCTGAAGGTAGCCCCGGGGCGGGCCACTCTGGCGGAAATCCTCCATACGGGCACCGTGTTGCACCTGTTGAGGTTTTCCACCCTGGAGCCCAACCCGGTGACTGGGGCCATCTCCGGGGAAATCCGCACCGGTTACCTTGTCCGGGAGGGCGACGCCGTCCCCATCAAAGGGGGCGCCATCAGCGGGCACCTGGATGAAGCCTTCCGCTACGTCACCCTGTCCCGGGAGCTGGAACAGCGGGAAACCTACCTGGGACCGGCCGGCGTCCGGTTCGAAGAGATGCATCTTGCCGGGGCCTGAGAGGGTTTTCGGTTTGCAGTAATAAAAAATGAGAAATCATATGATTGTTGTCTGTATCGGTTCCAGGTTTTACCAGAACTGCAATACAAGGCGCTCACTGTCCCTGGCCGGATATTGGATAATCCTCTTCCTGGCCCCCCTCTGGAATTCGCTCCTGATGGGCTCAAGCCTGGCCGCCAGCGGCACCCTGGAGCAGGCGGACCGTCTGCTGTTGGACCCGAACGTGGACCAGGCCAAGGCGGTGCAGGCGTTCACTATCTATGAAAGCCTGCTGCCGACCGAAGGCGCGGCGCGGCTACCCGTGTTGGAACGGTTGGCCCGGGCGGCCTTTTTTGTGGGAGATCTGGCGGAAAAGGGTCAGCGCCGGCTGTATTATGAACAGGGGCGCACCTATGCCCAGACCATGATCCAGGAATTTCCGCACCGGGTGGAGGGCCACTACTGGCTGGGTATGAACCTGGCCGGACTGGCGGACGCCAGCCGGCTCCAGGGTATGCGGCTCCTGCCCCAGATTCTGGCGGCCCTGGAGCGTTCCGCCAGCCTGGATGCCGCCTATGACCAGGCCGGGGCCTATCGCGTCCTCGGACGTATCTATTATGAGGCCCCGGGCCGTCCCTTCTCGGTGGGGGATATCAATAAGTCTTTTGATCTGTTAACAAAAGCCACGGCCTTAGCCCCCGCCAACTCCACTAACCGCCTGTACCTGGCCGAGACGCTCATAAAATTAAACCAGAGAGACCAGGCGCAAGCGGAGCTCCGGCAGGTGCTGACGGCCTCGCAGAATGCCGATGGCCCCAGGGGGCTGGCCGCGGATCAGCGCAAGGCCGAAGAACTGTTGCACAAACTCAGTCAATAAGGCTAAAATGCAACCGGCGGGATGCTTCTTTCCTCCCCGCCCTCTTGAAGGTGTACTCATAGTCTCGCTACCCATGGCGCCGTTAGAATCGGAAAGGGATAAGGATGTTTGCTTTAGCTAATCTTCTCAAGGCATTGGCGTATGTTATCGATATTGTTTTGACGATTTATATGTGGCTGATCATCGCCCGGGCCATCCTCTCCTGGGTGAACCCTGATCCCTACAATCCCATTGTGCGTTTCTTGTCTAATGTCACGGAACCGGTGCTCAGTTCCATCCGGCGTCGGCTTCCCCTGGTCTACGGCGGCCTGGACCTGGCGCCGCTGGTGGTTCTCCTGATCATCGTCTTTCTCCAGCGATTCCTGGTGACAACCATACATGACCTGGCCATGAGAATGAGTATGGGCCTCTAAAGCCAGGGAAACAGGGAGAGGCGAAGCTTTTTTAAGAAACGATCCTGAAACCAAAAACTGTCAACCGAAAACCGAACACGAGGCATTATGACTGAGACCGAAATGTTGACTCCGGCAGACATCCGGCAGCAGCAGTTTTCCATTGGCTGGCGCGGTTTCGCAGCCCTGGAAGTCAAGGCGTTCCTGGACCAGGTGGCGGAAGCCTATGCCGCCCTGATGCAGGAAAATGAAGCGCTGCAGGCCGATCTGGAACGGCAGCAGGCGGAACTGGGGGAATTCAAGAAAAGGGAGCAACTCCTGAAGGACACCCTGATTAACGCCCAGCAGGTTATCGAAACCATGAAGGCGAACGCGCAGAAGGAAAGCGAATTGCTTATCCATGAGGCCGAAATCAAGGCGGAGAAAATGCTGCAGGAAGCCTTCTCCCGGCAGGGGAGATTGCGCAATGACATAGAGGAGTTAAAACGCATCAAGACCACCTTTGCGGCCCAGGTGCGGGGTATCCTGGAAAGCCACTTGCGCCTGCTGGAACAGAGCGAGGCCTCTGAATAGCTCTCGGGGTTATATCCGGGGCAGGCGGTACGATGGGACCGGGCCCCCATGGCTCCGCAACCCTTTGTCTTGAGCGGCTAACGGCGGGAGGTGGTTCGCTTTCCCACCCTGCGAACTAACCTGTGCAGCTCGACGGCCCAGGGCGGCCCGTGGTCGCCGCAATCGGCTGTAAGACAACGGCTTTTTAGCCTTGAACCCTTCAGCAGAGTATATTGCCTGTATGGAATGGATTTATCCCACCTGCACCGGTTATATTATAAAAATTCAAGCGGTGCCAGGTGCGGTTGCCACCCAGATTGTCGGTCCGTATGGCGACCGGCTTAAAATCCGCCTGGCCGCAGCGCCGGAAAAAGGTGAGGCCAACAAAACCTTGCTGGATTTTTTGGCCCAACGTCTCAACCTGCCCAAAAATCACCTGCGCCTGAAAAGCGGCGCCCGGGATCGGGCCAAAGTAATTGAGATAACCGGCCTGGACCCTGAAATCCGGGAGCGCCTGCGGGCTTTGTGGCCGTGAGATTGATACCGGGTTCGCTGCGGGCTGCAACCGCCTCAAGCCATAACCCTATAAATTTTCAAAACTTTATTAACCATATACCAGAAAAGGTAAGCGTTCAGCGGTCAGCTAATGCTTTAAATTCAAATAGTTATTCTAAGGTGGTGGATCACTGGTTTTTCGCTTAGTTTCCCTAACCCATTGTTTTTGCTGAAAGCTGATTGCTGATAGCTGAACGCCTACTAGAAAAGTATGAGAGCCGGTCCCGGGTAAGGACCTGCCCCTCGGTCGTGGCTGCTTCGCGCCTCTTTTCCGCTTCCGACCCATCCAGGATAGTTTGATGTCACACAAATTACCATGTTTCAGGGGCCTCTCAGGAATTTCGGTCTTGACATCTGGCCTCGGTGGATAAATATTTCCTGTAGGAGTATGCGCGCCGCGGTTATCTTGCAGCTGTCAGCTTAATGAATAAGGTTAACATGGTGGCAGGAAAAGATATTTCCATTATTTTTTTCCTATAAGAGGGAGGTTCTGGCAAAACGTGTGTTTCCCTTTTTTGCCATTCTGCCAGAAGACCTTGGTTTGCCAACTCGGTGTCCTGAAAAAATTATTGCTGATCGTTGGACGCCTGCTGCACGAATAGGGGGAGGTGGAGCACTCTGCGGCTCGTTTTTCGAAAGAGATTTTTCGGTGTAGGGGGGAACAAGCTAGCATGGAGGAGAAAATTGACTATTACCAAGTCCTGGGAATTTCACGAAACGCTGAGATCGAAGAGATAAAAAAAGCCTATCGGTGTTTGGCCTTGAAGCATCATCCGGATCGTAATCCCGGGGATAAGAAGGCGGCTGAAAAATTCCGTCAGGCGGCCGAGGCTTACGAAGTCCTGCGAGACCCCCAGAAGCGCAGTTTATACAATCAATTCGGCCATGCCGGATTGCAGGGGGGGCAGTTTGGCGGTTTCCGGGATTTTGACGAAATATTTTCGAGTTTTGGCGACATTTTCGACGAGTTTTTCGGTTTTAGCCGCCGCCCGTCCTCCCAACCCCGGCAACAGGCCGGTAAAGATGTCTTTTATCAGTTGGACATCGATTTCCACGAGGCGGTCTTTGGGCTGGAAACCAGCATAAAAATCGGCAAGCTGAGTGCCTGCCCAGGCTGCCAGGGCAGCGGCCGGAAAATCCAGGAAAGTCAAGGGACCTGTGCTTGCTGCCAGGGATACGGGACCATCAACCGGGTGGATGGTTTTTTCCGCATCAACACCACCTGCCCTCACTGTCACGGTACCGGCGGCGCTCAGAGTGATCCCTGTGAACTCTGTCTTGGCCTGGGTTTGCAACGGCAAGAAAGAAATGTGACCATCAAAATCCCGGCCGGCGTGGATGAGGGAACCCGATTACGCCTGCGAGGCGAAGGTGAGGCCGGGCGTTTCGGCGGTCCACCCGGCGATTTGTATATCGATTTAAAGGTTAACCCGCATCCCCATTTTAAACGAGACGGCCACACCATTATCTATCAGGCCAAAATGTCCTTTGTCGAGGCGGTGTTAGGCGCTGAGATCGATATTCCCACCCTTACCGGGACCATCCCTTTAACCATTCCGGCCGGCACTCAAACAGGGACCAGGTTTACCCTGTATGGGGAAGGAGTCCCGGTCCTGCGGGGCAATGGCCGGGGCAACCTCGTGGTTGAACTGGAGTTGCAGACCCCCACCAAACTGACGGCCAGGCAGGAAGAGCTGCTCCGCAAATTTTTAGCAGCCGGCCGGAAAAAACCTGCCGCCAAGACAAAATCCCGTCGGTTCAAGCCGGCATTGGTGAAAGCCGCCGGCTGACTCAATCTCGCCGCGATGCCAAGGGTGCAGATTTTTTCTCTGCGACCTCGGCGTCTCGGCGGTTGATATTCCCAGGGCTGGGTTCAGGAGCGCAGGCCGGCAGCCTCCAAATGTTTGATCTGGTCCCGGAGCTGGGCCGCCCGTTCGAATTCCAATTTCTTGGCCGCGGCCTGCATCTCCTTTTTCAGGCGGGAAATCTGGCGGGGCAGATCCTGGGGCAGGAGGTAGGGCGCAGCTTCCTCCGCAGCTTTGGGCGGCGTCACATAATCCTTCTCATATACCGAGGCCAGGATGTTGTGGATGTCTTTCTGGATGGACGCGGGAGTGATGCCGTGCTGGCGATTGTAGTCCTGCTGCACCTGACGTCGGCGGTCGGTCTCCTGCAGGGCCAGCTGCATGGAGGGGGTAACGCTGTCGGCGTAGAGGATAACTTCTCCATGGACGTTTCGGGCCGCCCGGCCACAGGTCTGGATGAGGGACCGCTCGGAGCGTAAAAAACCTTCTTTGTCCGCGTCCAGGATGGCCACCAGCGAAACCTCCGGGAGGTCCAAACCTTCCCGCAAGAGATTGATGCCGATCAAGACATCGAAGACTCCCAGTCGCAGTTCCCGCAGAATGTCCATTCGTTCTAAAGTGGTAATATCCGAATGCAGGTAGCGCACCTTGAGACCCAGGTTCTGGTAGTATTCGGTGAGGTCCTCGGCCATCCGCTTGGTGAGCGTAGTTACCAGGACGCGTTCCTGGCGGGCCAGTCGGGCTCTGATTTCCCCCAAGAGATCGTCCACCTGATCGGTCGCGGGCTTGACGGAAATAGCAGGGTCCATCAGACCGGTGGGACGGACGATCTGCTCCACCACCCGGCCCCTGGCCTTTTCCAGTTCATAGGGGCCGGGGGTGGCCGAGACATAGATCACCTGCTGCACCCGACTTTCAAATTCCTGGAAATTCAGCGGCCGGTTATCCAGGGCCGAGGGCAGGCGGAAGCCGTACTCAGTGAGGGTCGTCTTCCGGGAGCGGTCGCCGTTGAACATACCCCGGAGTTGCGGCACCGAAATGTGACTTTCGTCGATGACCACCAGGGATTTCCGGGGCAGATAATCCAGTAAGGTGGGGGGGGGCTCCCCGGCCCGGCGACCGGTGAGATGGCGGGAGTAGTTCTCGATGCCGTGACAGAAGCCGACTTCCCGGAGCATTTCCAGGTCAAAACGAGTCCTCTCCCAGAGGCGCTGGGCTTCCAGCAATTTCCCCTGGGCCGTGAACCAGGCCACCCTCTCGCTGAGTTCGGCCTCAATGTCCACCAGGGCCCTTTGCCGCTGAACCTCGGGGGTGACATAATGACTGGCGGGATAGATGGTTATCTTCTCCAGCCTCTCCCGGCTCTGGCGCCGCAGCGGGTCGATTTCCTGGATCGCTTCCACCATGTCGCCCCAGAAATCGATGGCTATAGCCCGATCCTCTTCGTAGGCGGGGAATATTTCCAATCGATCCCCTCGGACCCGAAAAGTTCCCCGGTGAAAATCGATGTCATTGCGCTCGTATAAAATTTCCACCAGCTTAGCCAGGACCTCTTCCCGGCTCCGGGTCATGCCGGTTTCAAGATACAGGAGCATGCCCTGGTAGGCTTCGGGAGAACCCAAACCGTAAATACACGACACACTGGCCACAATGATGACGTCATTACGGTCCAGGAGGGAGCGGGTGGCCGAATGCCGCATCCGGTCGATGGCCTCATTGATGGAGGAGTCTTTTTCAATATAGAGATCAGCCTGGGGAATATAGGCCTCCGGTTGGTAATAATCGTAATAACTGACAAAATACTCCACTGCGTTGTGGGGAAAAAATTCCTTGAACTCACCGTAGAGTTGGGCCGCCAGGGTTTTGTTGGGGGCCAGGACCAGGGTGGGCAGATTGATCTGGGCCAGGACATTGGCAATGGTAAAGGTTTTCCCCGAGCCGGTGACCCCCAGCAAGACCTGATGGGTGGCCCCGTCCCGCAGGCCGGCCACCAGCTGTCGGATCGCCTCGGGTTGATCCCCCTGGGGTTTAAAGGCCGTTACGAGTTGGAGAGGCTGCTGCATATTTTTATTGTAAGACCTTTTTGATGGCAAGGCAACCTGAGAAAAGGTGGTGCGCCATGACCAGAAAAGAAATATGCTATTCATAAACATGCCAACGTTAAGGCTTGGATATCATGGATACTGCAAATATTGATGCTAAACTGAGAACCAACTTCGAAGCGGTTAAACAAATCATCGCCGACCATGAGATGCTGGATCGGGTTCCGGCAGAGTATCTGGATTTTTCGCCGCAGCACCTGGAGGGCCTGGTTAAATACGCCTATTTTGCCGGCTTTATTCAATTGGGGGAGGCCCGGCAGTTCCTCGGGCTCCCCAAGGAAGCCCTGAAGCCCAAGCTGCGGCAGTGGTACGAGGAAATCCGGGAGCAGGGCTGCTGGCTCTGCTAGGGGGAGGAGCATTTGGACGAACACGACACCCTGGCGGCCCTCAAACGCCGGGTCATCGCCTTTCGGGAGGAACGGAACTGGCGGCCCTTCCATACCCCCAAAAATCTGGCCATGGCCCTGGCCATCGAAGCCGGGGAACTCCAGGAGTTATTCCTTTGGAAATCGGAAGAGGAAATTCTTACTCTGCTCTCCAACGACGTTTTCGCCACCCGCGTACAGGAAGAGATGGCCGACATCCTCATTTTTCTGCTCTACCTGGCCGAGGCCGCCGGAGTGGACCTGTCCGAGGCTGTCAAAGCCAAGATTTCGAAAAATCAGGAGAAGTACCCGGTGACGACAAGCTTCGGGAGCAGTAAAAAATACAACGAACCGGAATAGTTCCGGCTCTTCCCGGCGAGATGAGAGGACAAGGAACCGCTCTTCTGATATACTAAAGGGCAGCAATGTCCGGTTAGAAACTTGCAATAGGGTATAAAAACCTCATGATAAATTTACATTTTTGGCTTGACCAAAGCATTTGCGAACATGTGAGCGATATTGTAATAATCTATAATTACAATTAGTTACGAAATTGCCGTACCCTGTCGATGCTTCGGGCAGAAAAAACAGCCCCCTTCCCTAGAACCTTTATATTTTTAATCATCTATATTAACTTTTTGATATTATTGCCAATATATTGGCGGAGGGAGTAGGATTCGAACCCACGGACCTTTCGGTCTGCGGTTTTCAAGACCGCTGCCTTAAACCACTCGGCCATCCCTCCATTTTAAGGGATTGTAACCATTTCGCGGCGCTGCTGTCAACCGCCTGCAAACCCGAACCTAGCCGAAAAATGGTTAGGCTTGCTGACATAACTCGTTTCTCGCCAGTTTGCTTCCAGAGGCGAGCAGGACTGCGGCCTGGGCCGCTTCTTCCCCAGTATTAATATTAAAGAAAGATAGTTCCCCGGCATCGTACAACGCAACTTCCTCGGGGGGCAGGACCCTGGTGCGGCAGTCGGCAAGTAAGGTCCGTAGCCGCAGGTCTCCTGACTGTAGTTGGGTTTGGACCCGGGAGAGAATGCGGCAGTTAAAGACGCCCGGCAGGGGTTCCAAGCCCCGGCTGGAGCGGCAGACCACCGCGTCCAGGCTGCCTTGGCCGGCCTGGTCGAGCATGGCGGTGAGCAGGGCAGGGCGGAGGAAAGGGGTATCGCAGGCGCTGAGCAGCACGTGGCTGCCCCGGGCCACCAGCATGGCGGTGAGCAGGCCTCCCAGGGCCCCCCGGCCGGGCACCAGGTCGGTGAGCAGGGGCAAGCCCAGGCAGAGGTGGGACAGGGGTTGGTTGGTGATGAGCCAGCACTCTTCTACCAAGGGACTGATGACTGTCGCCACCCAGCAGGCCAGGGGCCGCCCGTTGAGGGGCAGGCTGGCCTTGTCCCGGCCCAGGCGGCGGCTGCGCCCCCCCCCCAGAACCGCGCCGGTTATTGTCCCTGGAGCCATTGGAGAATAAAATCCAGGATAGCCGGGACCTGATCCCGGGAAAAGACCGGCAGATGTGTGGCCACGGGGGCTTCACTGATAAAGGCGAGGGTATTTTCATACCCCGGCAGGTCGCGGCCGGCTAGGAAGACGATCTTGGGCAGGGTGCTGCCTTTATAGCCCTCCACCAGGACAAAGTCCAGGTTGTCGGGAAGGGCCGCCAAGACGGCCGCAATCGCCGGGTCCGTCGGCATGGTTAGGGTCACCTGCAATAAACCCGGGGCGGCCAGGGCCACCGCCTGGGCCCCGGCCTGCCGGAAACGCCAGGTGTCCTTGCCCGGTGTATCAACCTCAGGGGTTTTATGGCTGTGTTTCACCGCCGCCACCCGGTAGCCCCGCTCCCGGGCCAGGCTCAGGAGGCGGCAGATCAGTTCGGTCTTGCCGCAGTTGGAGAAGCCCACGATGGCCACGGCGGGGCTTAGTCCTGCAGGACGGGGAGATATTCCGGGAGGTTGGGCCGAAGAGATATTTTTGTTCACTTCTGGGGGGGCAACTGCTCCAGGATTTTTTCTTTGGGCATATCCCGGTTGAGAAAGACGGCGCAGCGTTCGCAGGGACCGTTGCAGCTGGTCTCCCGGTATTCCCGCACCTCATAGCAGGGCCGCCAGGGGAGGTGGTAGGCGGAGCACTGTTCTTTCACCGGGCAGTCGAAAATATTCCAGCAGGGGGCCAGAACCAGCAGATTTTTCAGGCAGGCCAGGGTGAAGCCGCGGTCATGGATCAGGGAATTAATCCGCTGGATCTGGGCGATCTCAAAATCCGAATAAAGGCGGTTGTTAGTGCTGCTCTCCCGGATGGGTTTGACCAATCCCTCTTTTTCGTACTCCCGGATACGTTTCTGGGAGAGATTGACCATGCGGGAAACTTCGTTGATAAGATACAGGTTATCTTCATTCAACCGCTTGCGCTGGTATCGGGCACGTCGCATGAGTATCTATAACTTCATAGGGTTAAACATAATTATTGGAGGATTTTAGTAATTTATAGCACAATGGGGGGGAATCCGCAAGGGAATATTCCGGCGGGGGAGGGGAGGGAAGAGGGAAAAGGGAAGAGGGAAAAGGGAAGAGGGAAGTGGGAAGTGGGAAGTGGGAAAAGAGAGAAAAGCTGGCCGAGTTGAGCGGATAGGTGTATGGGGTTCTTGGTTATACCTTGGATGTTAGGGGGACGGCAGCGTTATGATTGGGGGGCGACGCAGATGCCACGCCGCCCCATATTAACACTCAAGAGCCGAATTTTTTAAACCGAAAACCGAAAACCGAAAACCGGAAACTGGAAACTGGAAACCGGAAACCTCCTACAAACCTTTTTCCGTTTCCTGGATGGTGCGTTCGATGTCTTCTTTCAGGGCTTCGGGCAGGCCTTCGATTTCCACGTTGAGAAAGCCCCGGACAATGGTGGAGGCGGCCTCATCTTCGGTGAGGCCCCGGGCCATGAGATATTCGATTTCCTCCTGGGCGATGCGGCCCACGGCGGCCTCGTGGGACATCTCCACCCCGGCCACCTCGCCGGTGAGTTCGGGCACCGCATACATGAGGCCTTTGGGGGCCAGGATCAGGCCCCGGCATTCCAGGTGGGCCTTGATCTGGGGCACCTTGCCGATGAGATGGCCCCGGGAGATCACCGTGCCGCCGGTGGTCACGGTCCGGGCGATGACCTCGGCCTTGGTATGCGGGGCTTCCAGGATAACCCGGCCCCCTAAATCCAGTTCCGAGCCGGGGTGGGCCACTACTACGGAGTTCATCCGGGCCACGGCCCCTTTGCCGGCCAGGCGCGCCGTGGGGTACATCTGGACGGATTTCACCGGTTTCAGGACGATATAATTGGACAGGTAGACCCCGTCCTCTTCCACCAGGATGGCGGAGCGGGGCCGGACATGAATGTTTTCGGCCCAGTTGTGGACCATGGTGAAGGTGAGATGGGCTCCCTTCTTGATGTAGAATTCCGAAATGCCCAGGTGCAGCCCGGAGGTGACCCCCGGATGGGTGGTGCAGCCGGTGATAATATGCAGCTGGGAGCCCGGTTCGGCGACTACGATATTGTGGACGTGCTGGGACAAGCCGTCGGTGCGGATGTAGAGGCAGGCTTCCACCGGCTGGGAGATGCGGGCCCCGGGCAGGGCCCGGATAAAATACCCGTTGTCCAGAGACAGCTCGGCCGCGGCGGTATATTTATCCGCCTCGACGTTGACCAGACGCCAGTAATATTCCGGCAGGCCGTCGTATTTTTGCAAAGCTTCCGTGATGGGCATGATTTCCAGGCCCGGTTGGCTGGTTTTGCAGTGTACGATGGATCTGTCGGCCTGCAGAAAAGTGCCGGCATGGTCCTCGTCCGTCAGTTCGATGCCGGCCCGGAGGAGGTGATCCCTTTCCTGGGCGTCGAAACTTTTATAGCCCTCGTCGTAAGACCAGTCTTCAGACTGGCGTTTAAATTGGTTCAGGTCCAGGTCCGGACCGATGGCAGCTTTTTTGTCCCGGCTCTTTTCGGCCGCCTCTTTCAATTCTGAAAACAGAGGCATCGCACGCACTCCTCGTAACCCGATTTTTTCACATGCTCCAGGATATCCATGGGATGGCCCTGGCAGGCCACCTGCCCATGAGCCATGACATGGCCCATGTCGGCATTGAGATAGTTGAGAATATAACCCGTATGGGTTATGATCAGCCCGGCTTTGGTGCGGTCCACCCGGCGCTGGTCTTTCTGCAAGAGACGCCGGATGATCTGGCCGATGAGCTGCAGGTTTTCCAGGTCCACGCCGGACTCCGGCTCATCCAGGAGCACCAGTTTGGGGTCCTGGGCTAACAACTGCAATAATTCCGATTTCTTTATTTCCCCGCCGGAAAAGCCGTGGTTGATCTCCCGGTCCATGAAATTTTCAAAGCCGTACTCAAAGGCCAGGGCTTCCACGGACATTTTGCCGCCGGCGCAGACCCTGAAGACGTCCTTGGTCTTGACGCCCCGGATGGTGGGAGGTCGCTGGAAAGCAATGCCAACCCCGAGTTGGGCCCGTTCATAGGTGGGAAGGTGGGTGATGTCGGTACCCAGGAAGAGGATGCGCCCCTGGCGCACCTGATAGCGGGAAAAACCCATGATGGTCATCAACAGGGTGGTTTTGCCGGACCCGTTTTTGCCGAACAAGGCGTGGGTCTCTCCCTTTTTGATATGGAGGTTAATGCCCCTTAAGACTTCCTGGTCTTCAATGGTCACATAGAGGTCTTCAATCTGAAACATCTGGCGCTCCTGTGGCGCTGTCGCCGTCTAAGCTTGCTGAATAACGGCCGATACTGTGCTAATTTCGACTAACTGTCTATAATCGGGACTATATACAGCCCCAGGCGGAAAGTCAATAAGACTGTTTCCGGTTTCCGGTTTCCAGTTTGCCATGAAAATTCCCCTAAATCCTCCATTACAAAAGATGGACTTTAATCATCGGGGGACGCCCCATCGTCAAGCCCACCTGCCGGGATGGCCTGGATTCTTGGCCCCGGCCTGCCTGAAGTTGAAGCTACGCCTTAAGGGTGGGGAAATAGTATCAATATCAAGGGGCTAGGGGAAGACAGAGGACCTGGCCGATACCGGCACGAGGGCTAATAAACTGAACTTATTAATTTTTTAGCAAATTAGAAAAAATGCCTTCTGTCACAAATTATGCTTGACAAATCCGGGTGGCGCATTATAAAAACAGGATGAATTAAGGCTAGAGTAGAAAAGTAAGATTTGGCTTTGTGGATTTTTTCATTTACTCCCAAATGACATATTGAGGCTCGCACCATGGCGGAATTAAAAAGGCCCGTTAGCGCCGCATTAACCTCGGAACAGGTAAAAAGCATCAAAGAGGTATGTCAGCAACTTAACAAGGTCAAGGGCAAGCTCTTGCCCACCCTGCACGCCGTCCAGGATATCTGCGGCAATTGGCTTCCCCTGGAAGCCCTGCAACTGGTGGCCCAGGAGTTGGAAATCCCATATGGTTATCTCTATGGGGTTATGAGCTTTTTCAGCATGTATGCGGTAACTCCCCGGGGGAAATACATCATCCGGGTGTGTGAATCCGCTCCCTGCCACATTAATGGGTCCGAGAATATCCTGGAGACCCTGAAGGAAGAGTTGGGCGTCAAGGTGGGGGAAACCAGTTCAGACGGGTTGTTTACCCTGGAGATGACCGCCTGCCTGGGAACCTGCGAAGTGGCCCCGGCCATGCAAATCAACGAGGTGCTTTTCGGCAACCTGACCGCAGCCCGGGTTAAAGAAATCCTGGACGATTACCGGGCCGGCAAGACGGTGGACTACCGCACCCTGCCACGGACCACCAACCCACCCCTGGCTTATCCCCTGAAACCCGAAGAAATGGTCCTGTTCAACAACCTGGACCAGATCGATCCCATGAGTATAGCTGATTATCTGGCCCGGGGCGGCTATGAGTCCTTGAAGAAGGCCGTCACCAGCATGAGCCAGGTGGATGTCGTCAACGAGGTCAAAACGGCCAACATCCGGGGCCGGGGGGGGGCCGGCTTCCCGGCGGGTTTGAAATGGTCGTTCACTCAGCCCAGCCCCATCACCCCGAAGTTTATCGTCTGCAATGCTGACGAAGGGGAGCCGGGCACTATCAAAGACCGTTATATCATGGAAGGCGATCCCCACCGGGTGCTGGAAGGCATGGCCATCGCCGGTTATGCGGTGGGCGCTTCCCACGGCTATATTTACGTCCGGGGCGAGTATTATCTCTGCATGCTGCGCCTCCAGAACGCCATCGACCAGGCCACGGCCAAAGGTTACCTGGGCAAGAACATTCTGGGCACCGACTTCAGTTTCACCATAGATATCCAAAGCGGCGGCGGCGCTTACGTCTGCGGGGAAGAAACCGCGCTCATCGAATCCATCGAGGGCAAGAGAGGCAATCCCCGGGTCAAGCCGCCCTTCCCCGGCCAGGTGGGCGTCTGGGGCAAACCAACCATTGTCAACAACGTGGAGACCCTGTCCAGTGTGCCCATGATCATCGCCAAGGGCGGGGAGTGGTATAAGAATAAAGGAACTGCGGACGCGGCCGGCACCAAGATTTTTCAGGTGGTGGGCCACGTGAACAAGCCCGGGGA
>VGSX01000046.1 GCA_016874895.1 Deltaproteobacteria bacterium | reverse complement strand
CAGATAAATGAGTCAGAGCCTATCTGGAATCGGCAAGATATATCAAAATCCCCCTAAATCCCCCTTTAGAAAAGGAGGACTTTTTAAAGGATACCCTATAGTTACACCCTTTTTTAAGGGGGGGGGTAGGGGGGATTTTCGATACCATTTTCATCAAACAAGGCCATCTTATCTCATTGACCGTGCTTTAGAGGGTGGGAAAGTTGAATTATTATGTGCATTTTTTCCGCCAGATTAAATCTTTCCTTGCAGATAAGCAGCTAAATTAGATATATTTAGGTTAATCCGGCCAGGAATATACTGGCAATCCCGGGAAAGTTCTTCCTGCCGCGCCCATTTCCATAATTTCGCAGCCAATACTCACCAGGGTAAACCCAGTGCAACAGGAAATACCAGGGCGTTTCTTGGCGTGCAAGAGTCTTGGCCCGGCCCCCATGATTCAGACAGCCGTTGTAATCTGACTGATTGCTGATTATTTTCTCATAGTTTGCCTAACTAATGGTTTTCGCTGAAAGCTGAACGCCTACGCTTTGAGGATCATTTCATGAAACACCTTCTTGATCTGGGTATGGATATCGGTTCCGTGAGCATTAACACGGTGGTTCTCACCCCCGAGGGAGAGGTGGTCTTTGAGGACTACCGCCGCACCCTGGGTGAGCCCTTGCCCACTGCCCTGGCTATACTTCAGGAAATCCAACAATCCTTTGCCGATTATCAATTCCGGTTGGCCGCCTTCACCGGCATCGGGGGCAAAACCCCGGCGGAGACCCTGGGCGGCCTCTTCGTCAACGAAGTCATCGCCCAGGCCCGGGGCACCTTCGCCTTTCTGCCCCAGGCCAGGACTATTATCGACATGGGGGGCGAAGACGCCAAACTGATCCTGGTGGATGAGGACCCCCAGGGCGGTCTGGTAATCCAGGATTTCGCCATGAACACCCTGTGCGCGGCCGGCACCGGCTCCTTTCTGGATCAGCAGTCGCACCGCCTGGGTTACACCATCGAGGAGTTCAGCCATCTGGCCCTCAAATCCACTACTCCCCCCCGGGTGGCAGGGCGCTGCAGCGTCTTTGCCAAGACCGACATGATCCACCTGCAGCAGGGGGCCACCCCGGACTACGAAATCATCGCCGGCCTCTGCCTGGCCATGGCCCGGAACCTGAAAAGCAACATCGCCAAGGGGAAGACCATCCGCCAGCCGGTGGCCTTCCAGGGCGGCGTGGCCCATAATCTGGGAGTGCGCCAGGCCTTTCGGAAGGTCTTTGAGTTGGCCGAGGATGAGCTCATCATCCCCCCCCACTTCTGCTCCCTGGGGGCCATCGGCGCGGTAATGGTGGCCCGGGAAAATCCGCCGGCCGGGTTTAACCTGGACGCCAGGCTTTTAGAGGACTATTTGTCCCGCAGCCAGCGTGAGGCCCGGCATCTGGCGCCGCTTAGTCCCCCGGATCCGTTAACCCCGGATCACTACCGGGTAGTGGAACTGGAACCGGCGGAGACCGCCGAGGGTTATCTGGGCATCGACGTGGGCTCCATCAGCACCAATATCGTGGTCATCGATACACAGATGCGGGTTCTGGCCCGGGAATACCTCATGACCGCGGGGCGGCCGCTGGAGGCGGTAACCGAGGGTCTGCGGCGCATCGGGACCCACTGGGGCGAGCGGTTGACCATCCTGGGCGCAGCCACCACCGGTTCAGGGCGTTATCTCACCGCTGATTTTGTCGGGGCCGACCTGGTGCGCAATGAAATTACCGCCCAGGCCACTGCTTCGGCGGCCATTAATCCCGAGGTGGACACCATCTTCGAGATCGGCGGCCAGGACTCCAAATTCATCAGCCTGGAAAACGGGGCCATCGTGGATTTCATGATGAACAAGGTCTGCGCCGCCGGTACCGGCTCTTTCCTGGAAGAGCAGGCGGAAAAGTTGGGCATTGCCATCAAAGAGGAATTCGGCTGCCTGGCCCTGGAGAGCCGGAAACCGGCCCCCCTGGGGGAGCGCTGCACTGTGTTCATGGAATCCGACCTGGTGCACCACCAGCAGCAGGGCGCGGCCAAGGAAGACCTGGTGGCCGGCCTGGCCTACTCCATCGTGCACAATTACCTCAACAAGGTCAAAGAAGAGCGCCGGGTGGGAAAAACCGTCTTCTATCAAGGGGCTACGGCCGCCAACCGGGGGATCGTGGCGGCCTTCGAGGCGGTCCTGGGGCAGAAGATCATCGTGCCGCCCCACCACGACGTTACCGGGGCCATCGGCGCGGCCATCCTGGCCATGCGGGAGCGGACCTGGAAGACCTCCGGTTTTAAAGGCTTCGACCTGGTCAACCGGGAGTATAGCATTGCCTCTTTTGAGTGCCAGAGCTGCCCCAACACCTGCGAGATCCGCCAGGTAAAGATCGTGGGCGAAAAACCCCTCCTGTACGGCGGCCGCTGCGAAAAATACGAAGTGCGCCGGGACCAGCAGCTGGCGGATCTGCCGGACCTGTTCAGCCAGCGGGACGACTGGCTCTACGGTGTCGAACCGCCGCCCCCGGGTTGGCGGGGGGTCATCGGCCTGCCCCGGGCCATGTACTTTCAGGAACTCATGCCTTTTTTCCGGGCCTTTTTCGAATCCTTGGGCTACGGCGTCGTCTATTCCCAAAAAACCAACAAGGCCGTGATTCATCGGGGCGTGGAGTGCATGGCGGCGGAGACCTGCTACCCGGTAAAAGTTGCCCATGGCCACGTCCTGGACCTGTTGGAGGCCGGGGTTAAGGATATCTTCCTCCCCAGCATTATCGATTTGAAGCACCCCCATCCGGAAATCTCCGAGGGTTCGGTCTGCCCCCTGGCCCAGACGCTCTCCTATACCGTTCCGGCCACTATAGACTTTTCGGCCTATGGGGCCAGACTCCTCACCCCGGTTATCTACTTCGGCCGGGGCCGGCGGACCCTGCGCCGGTCCCTGCAGGCTTTGGGCAAGAACCTGGGAGTCTCCACCTGGGCCGTCAACCGGGCCCTGCAGGCCGCGGAAGCCGCCCAGGCGGCTTTCCATGACAAGCTGCAGGCCCGAGGCAGGGAAATACTGGCAGGCCTGGGACCGGAGGACCATGCCATGGTAATTGTCAGCCGACCCTACAACGGCTTCGACTGCGGCATGAACCTCAATCTGCCCCGGAAACTCAGGCAGTTGGGCGTACTGGCCATCCCCATGGACTTCCTGCCCCTGGATAAGGCCGGGGGGCTGGAGGAAATCAAGCCCATGTACTGGCGCTTCGGCCAGAAGATCCTGGCCGCGGCGGATATTGTCCGGCGGGACCCTCGCTTAAACGCGGTTTATGTCACCAATTTCAGTTGCGGCCCCGACTCGTTCATCCAGCACTTTTTCAAGGACATGATGCGGGGCAAACCCTTCCTGGAAATCGAAATCGACGAACACTCCGCGGACGTGGGGGCCATCACCCGGCTGGAGGCCTTTTTGGACAGCCTGAAAAACGTGGCCCCGCCCACCGAACTTTTTTCCCGCAAATCAATTACCACCCGAGTGGCTGCGCCCAAACGACGGAAGGTTTTTCTCCCTCCCATGGCGGATCACGCCCTGGCCCTGGTGGCGGCCTTCCAGGCCTGCGGCACCGACGCCGAACTGTTGCCCGCCTCGGATGAGGAAACCCTGATCTGGGGCCGCCGGCTCACCTCCGGAAAAGAGTGCTATCCCCTGATTCTCACCACCGGGGACATGGTGAAGATGACCCAGCGGCCCGATTTTAACCCCGAAACCAGCGCCTTTTTCATGCCCGGCGGCGACGGCCCGTGCCGCTTCGGACAATACAACCGCTTGCAGCGCATGATTATGGACGACCTCGGGTTCCCCCAGGTGCCCATCATTTCCCCGAATCAGACCGAAACCCTATACCAGGAAGTGGGTCTGGTGGGGGAGGACTTCACCCGGATTTCCTGGCAGGGAGTGGTGGCCATCGACCTGTTGGAAAAGAAAGTGCGGGAAACCAGGCCCTATGAACGCTACCCGGGGGAAGCGGACCACGTCTATGCCGAGTATCTGCACAAGGTCTACGAGACCCTGCGGGACCGGGGGGACCTGGAAGCCACCCTGCGCCGGGCCCGGCAGGCCTTCGACAGCGTCTCCCGGAACGGCCTGCGGGATAAGCCGGTGGTGGGCGTGGTGGGCGAAATCTACACCAGGGCCAATACTTTTTCCAACGAAAACACCATCCGGGAGATCGAAGCCCTGGGCGGCGAGGTCTGGATGGCCCCCATCGGCGAATGGCTCCTGTACGTGAACTTCACCGCCAAACGCAAAGCCTGGCAGATGCGCAAGTGGAAAAACTACCTCCAGGTTTTCCTGACGGAACGGGTGCAGATCAAAGATGAGCACCGGCTGGAGGAGATTTTTAAGGGCTGCCTGAAAAACCTCTCGGAACCGCCCATTGCCCAACTGATCGACAATGCCAGGGGCTACCTGGACGCCTCCTTTGAGGGCGAGGCTATTTTGAGCATTGGCAAATCCAAGGATTTCACCCGTAAAGGAGTCAGCGGCCTGGTCAATATCATGCCCTTCACCTGTATGCCGGGCACCGTGGTGAACGCCCTGTTTAAACGCTTCCGGGAAGAGCATAACAACATCCCCTTCCTCAACCTGGCCTACGACGGCCAGGAACAGACCAGCACCCGCACCCGCATGGAGGCCTTTATGTATCAGGTGCGGCAGTTCCGGGAGCAGAAGGATACCGGCCATGACAAATAATGATCTGATAAAAATCGAGGGGATGACGCCCCCTGACTACAAGCTGCGGCCGGGTGATTATCTGAAGAAGGGCTGGGAGTTGTTTAAGCAGAATGCCCTCATGTTCATCGGCTTCAGCGTGGTGGCCCTCATCGTGCTCCTGAGCCTCAACGCCTGGTCGGGAATGGGGCAATTACTGTCCTACATCATCGGACCGCCGATATGGGCCGGGTTTCTCATCGTAGCCATGAAAATGTTATTGGGGCAGCCCATTGAGGTCAATGACTTCACCCTGGGCTTCAAATTTATCCTCCCCCTGGTGCTTTACAGCGTGGTTTCCTCCATTTTCATCACGGTGGGCTTAATTTTTCTCATTATACCGGGATTATACCTTGCAGTGGGGTATATCTTCACAACCTGGCTCATCGTCGACCGGCGTTTGGATTTCTGGCCGGCCATGGAATTGAGCCGCAAGACGGTGCATAAACGCTGGTTCGAGGTCTTCGGCTTTTTCCTCATCCTGGTGCTCATCAACCTGGCGGGCATGCTCTTCTTTCTCGTGGGCCTGATGATTACCGTGCCCTGGACCCTGTGCAGCCTGACCGTCGCTTATAAGGACATTTTCGGGATTCAATCCAGTTCTTTTGAGGGTAAGTTGTAGGGGCGGTTCGCGCACCGCCCCTACAGGGTTGTATTTTATTACCGAACGCCTAACCATTACCTTAACCGATACATTTTGGCTACCCCCGAAAATTCCACCCCTGCAACCTTTAAACCCGGCGACCTGGTGGAGGTGGCGGTGACCCTGCCCCTCTGGCAGGCCCTCACCTACCGCCTGCCCGAAGAGCTGGCCGAGGCAGCCCGAACCGGCGTGGCCGTGCTGGCCCCGGTGGGCCGGCGGCGGGTGGTGGGTTATCTCTTGGGGCGCGCTCCGGAACCGCCAGGGGCAGTTCTGAAAGATATCGCCGCCATCATCGATCCCGCCCCGTGTTTCGGCCCGGAGCTCATCCCCTTCTACCGCTGGCTGGCGGAGTATTATCAGCATCCCCTGGGGGACGTTTTCAAGACCGCCATTCCGAGCCCTCCCGCCGGTAAAAAAGGGGGACTGGAAAAATGGGCTTTTCTGACTCACGAGGCAATCCCGGAGACCCGCCTTGGCCCCAAGGCCAGGGAAATCTTGGCGGTGCTGGCCCAAGTGGGCAGTTGCCCCCTCCGGGAACTGGCCCTTCAGGTCCCTCGCCCCCAGCCCGTCCTGCGCCGCCTGGCCCAGGCCGGTTTAGTACGCCTGGAGGAACGTCCCCGGCCAGCCGCGGAGTTGTTTCCCGAGGCCGCGGATTCGGAAAGCCCCCCGGTTCTGAGTGCGGACCAGGAAAGGGCCTGCCGGGCCATGCAGGCCGCCTTGCGCCAGGATACCTTTGCGCCTTTTCTGCTGCACGGGGTGACGGCCAGCGGCAAAACCGAGGTCTATCTGAGGGCGGCCCAGGAAGCGTTGTCCCTGGGAAAAGGCGTCATGGTGCTCCTCCCCGAAATAGCCCTGACCCACCCGGTGGGGCGGGCTTTCCGGCAGCGTTTCGGCCCCCGGGTGGCCCTGCTGCACAGCGGTCTCACCGGGTCGGCCCGGCTGGAGCAATGGCGGCGTCTGGCCCGGGGCGACATGGACATCGTGGTAGGGGCCCGGTCGGCCCTCTTCGCCCCGGTGGCCGGGCTGGGGCTCATCGTGGTGGACGAAGAACACGACCCAGCTTATAAAAACGAGGGCGGGCTGCCTTATCAGGCCCGGGACGCAGCCTTGTACCGGGCGCGTCTAAGTAAGGCCGCGGTGCTTCTGGGTTCGGCCACCCCCGCGGTGACCACCTACTACCGGGCCCAGGAGAAGAAATATCGATATCTGAGCCTGCCCCAGCGGGTGACGCCCCAGGAGCAGCCCCGGATACACCTGATAAACCTGCGGGAACATCGGGAGAGGAAGCGGCTGCCGGTCATCACCTCGCCCCTGCGACTGGCAATGGCGGAGACCCTGGCCCGGGGGGAGCAGGCCCTTCTGTTCCTCAACCGCCGGGGCTACGCCAATGTCTATTTCTGCCTGTTCTGCGGCCACGTGCGGCACTGCCAGCACTGCAGCGTCACCCTGACCCTGCACCGCCAGGAGGAGCGTCTGCGCTGCCATTACTGCGGCTATCAGGAACCGGTCCCGGCCCTCTGCCCCGAGTGCCAGTCCAGCGCCCTGAAACACTACGGCCTGGGAACCGAACGCCTGGAAAAAGAGGTGCAGCAGCTTTTTCCCCAGGCCCGGATCGGCCGGCTGGACCGGGACACTGCGTCCAGACGCGGCGGCGCCGTGGAGATCCTGGCAAAGCTCAAGAAGCACGAGCTGGATATCCTCATCGGCACCCAGATGATCACCAAGGGGCACGACCTGCCCCAGGTGACCCTGGTAGGGGTGGTGGCTGCGGACCTGAGCCTCTTCTTCCCGGAATACCATGCCGGGGAGCGCACCTTCCAGCTTCTGACCCAGGTGGCGGGGCGGGCCGGCCGGGGGGATAGCCCCGGCCAGGTGTTCATCCAAACCTTTCACCCGGAACACCTGGCCCTGAGGGCTACCCAAAATCATGATTATCAGGCGTTTTTCGAAGCCGAATTGGCCACCCGGAAAATGTTGGGCTATCCGCCTTTTACCCGATTGGCCCTCCTGACCTTGCAGGGAAAAGACCAGGCCATGGTGGAGCGGGCCGCGGCCAGGGCCGCCCGGCAGGTGCAGGCTTTTGTCATGTCAAAGGATCTAGGGAAGTATATCAGGGTATTAGGTCCGGCCCCGGCCCCCCGGCCCCGCCTCCAGGAAAAGCACCGCTGGCATATCCTGCTGAAAAGTTACGGCCGCCAGCCCCTGGCCGAGGCCATCCGCAGCCTCCGGGCCGGGTTCGGGAAAGAGTGGGGCGCGCAAGTAAAACTCCTGGTGGATGTGGACCCGATGGGAATGCAGTAGGGGATTGGGCCATGAAGGACGCCCTGCCCCCTAATCCCTCATCCTTTGCTCGATCTTCAGAAACTCTCTTTACTGATCACTGGCCCCTGACCCCTGACCACTTTTCTTTACTTCAACATGCCACTTCCACAGAAAATAAATGGCCGGGTATACAAATAATTCCAGCAGAAAAGAGGTGGTCACGCCGCCCACCATGGGCGCCGCGACGCGTTTGGCCACCTCCGCCCCGGTGCCCGTGGCCCACATCACCGGCAGGAGGCCCAGGATATTGGCCAGCACCGTCATCAGCTTGGGCCTGAGGCGCATCAGGGCCCCTTCCCGCACCGCGGCCAGCAGGTCCTCCCGGTTATTGAGCCGCCCCTGGCGTTTATACTTATTATAGACAATGTCCTGATAGAGCAGCATGATCACCCCGGTCTCGGCGTCCAGGCCCAACAGGGCGATGATGCCCACCAGAACCCCCAGGCTCAGATTATACCCCAATAGGTAAATCAGCCAGATCCCCCCCACCACCGAGAACGGTAGTGACAGGACAATAATCGCCACCTTTACAAAAGACCCGGTGGCCAGGTACATCAGGATGGCAATGAACCCCAGGGTAATGGGAATAATCACTCGCAGGCGCTCGTAGGCCCGCTCCATGTATTCATACTGGCCGCTCCAGATCAGGGTGTAGCCCGGCGGCAGCTGCAACCGGGAGGCCACCGCCTGCCTGGCCTCCCGGATGTAGGTGCCCACATCCACCCCGGCCAGATCCACAAATACCCAGGCCGTGGGCCGGGCGTCTTCGCTCCGGATCATGGAGGCCCCTTGGCTCACCTTGATCTCCGCCACCTGCCCCATGGGAATCTGGGCCCCCCCTGGCGTGGGGATGAGAATCCGTTTCAGGGCTGGGAGGTCCAGGCGGTAATCCTGAAAATACCGCAGGGTTACGGGGTACCGGGCCAGACCCTCCACGGTCTGGGTGAGCGTCTCGCCCCCCACCGCGGTGGCGATGACCTCCTGGATATTCCCCACGGTCAGGCCATACCGGGCCGCCTCGGCCCGATTGATGACAAAATCGATGTAATAGCCCCCGGTCACCCGTTCCGCAAAGGCGCTGGCCGTACCCGGCACGTCCTTTAAGATGGCCTCCGCCTCCACCGCCAACCGGGTGAGCACCTCCAGATCCGGTCCCAGGAATTTTAAACCCACCGGGGTCTTAAAGCCGGTGGAGAGCATGTCCAGGCGGATTTTGATGGGATACCCCCAGGAGTTGGCCAACCCGGGGAAACGCACCGCCGCATCCAACTCCCGGATGAGACTTTCCGTGGTCACCCCCGGACGCCACTGGGACCGGTCCTTCAGTCGGATGGTGGTCTCGATCATACTTAAAGGCGCCGGGTCGGTGGCCGTCTCGGCCCGCCCCACTTTGCCGAAGACATACTCCACTTCCGGGAAGGTCTTGATGATCCGGTCCGTCTGCTGCAGCAGCTCCTTGGCCTTGGTCACCGAGATCCCCGGCATGGTGGTGGGCATATAAAGGAGATCCCCTTCATCCAGAGGGGGCATGAACTCCGAACCCAGGCGCATGAGGGGATAGGCCGTCAGCCCCAGGATAATAAGGGCCATTAGGATTACGGTTTTGGGAAACCTGGTAGTTACTAAAAGCATGGGGCGATACACAGTCATGGTCACCCGGCTGACGGGATTGCGCTCCTCGGAGGGAATCCGTCCCCGGATAAAATACACCATGAGAACGGGAACCAGGGTGATGGCCAAAACTGCAGCCCCGGCCATGGCAAAGGTCTTGGTGTAAGCCAACGGCTTGAACAGCCGGCCGCTCTCCCCCTCCAGGGCGAAAATGGGTAGGAAGGAAACCGTCAGCACCAGCAGGGAAAAGAACAGCGACGGCCCCACCTCCTTGGCCGCGTCCAGCACAATGGGCAGGCGGTCCCCGCCGGGGGGAAGCTCTTCCAGCTTCTTGTGGGCGTTCTCCACCATGACCACCGAGGCGTCCACCATGTCCCCGATGGCGATGGCCAAACCCGCCAGACTGAGGATATTGGCATTAATATTAAACTGATACTGCACGATGAAAGACACCAGCAGCCCCAGGGGCAGGCTGATAATGGCCACAAAGGCGCTGCGCAGATGCATCAGGAAGACGATGGTGATCAGGGCGACGATAAGCACCTCTTCGACGATGGCCTCTTTCAGGGTGTTGATGGCTCGTTGGATGAGTCCGGAACGATCATAAACGCTCACTACTTCCACGCCCAGGGGCAGTCCGGCTTGCAGTTCCGCCAGCTTTTGCTTGACGTCCCGGATGACGTTAAGGGCGTTTTCCCCGTAACGCATGACCACGATACCGCCCACCACCTCCCCTTCGCCGTTGCCCTCGGCCACCCCCCGCCGGAGTTCGGCGCCCAGCCGGACCAACGCCACGTCTTTAATCAGGATGGGAACGCCCCGGTCGTCGGCCCCCAGGCCGATGTTCTCCAGATCGGCAATGCCCTTGATGTACCCCAGGCCCCGCACCATGAACTCGGTTTCGGCCTTTTCGATGAGGCCCCCGCCCACGTCCCGGTTGGAATCCTGGATGGCCATCTTTACCCGGGAAAGGGGAATGTTATAGGCGGCCAGGCGGTTGGGATCCACCACCACCTGGTATTCCTTGACAAAACCCCCGATGGAGGCGACCTCCGAGACCCCGGGCACCGTCTGCAGCTGGTAGCGCAAATACCAGTCCTGGATGCTGCGCAACTGGGCCAGGTCGTGCCGGCCGGTGCGGTCTTCCAGGACATACTGGTAGACCCAGCCCACCCCGGTGGCATCGGGCCCCAGGGCCGGGCTCACCGTGGCCGGCAGCTTATTCCGGGCAAAATTAAGGTATTCCAGGACCCGGGAGCGGGCCCAATAGATATCCGTGCCGTCCTCGAAAATGACGTATACCAGGGAAAGCCCGAACATAGAGTAGCCCCGGACCACCTTGGCATGGGGCACGGCCAGCATGGCGGTGGCCAGGGGATAGGTCACCTGGTCCTCCACCACCTGGGGGGCCTGGCCGGGGAAGTCGGTGGAGATGATGACCTGGACGTCGGAGAGGTCCGGGATGGCGTCCACGGGCAGATTGTACATGGCGTAAACGCCCCAGGCGGTGATGAGACCCCAGACGGCCAGCACCAGGACCCGGTTGCGGACACAGGTCTCGATAATTCGAGTGATCATGAAAGAAATCTATCCTTTAGAGAATTATTGCCAGGAGGATGAAATTAAATTGCTCTTTTTCCCCTGTCCTCCTCTGGGAGCCAGTTATTACCGCGTTTCCGGTTTCCGGTTAAAATAATCTTTATTTTTAATTAGTTGTGATATCAAAGGTGGCATTCCAGACTGAACTTGATAGTACCCGCAATTTCCTATCATAAAGGTATCATATTTTTTTAATCTATCTCAGCCGAAATATAAAACTGTTAAAATCGTAAAGCCATTTTCACCCCTCACTCCGGCTGCCTCTGAACTGACGGATTAACCGACTTTTCAGTAAGCGGTAATCTTGGGCTGGAGAAGGTGTTTTTTAAGGGAACAGCAACAACACAGGGGTTGTGAAATTATCCGTGGCCGACGGTGGGCAAGCGGTGGCCTTGTTATTTCTTCAAGATATGGTGGTTGAGTCACACTCCACCCTCAGATATGTGGGATTGAATGCAAAGGCACATAATCTTAGATTTTCCTTGACGGTATACCTGCCATATGCTAATTTTGAGGTTATTGTTTAAGCAAGAGGCATTATAACCGATGATTTTTAATGAAGATTTCGAAACACTACCTCGAGAGGCGCTGGAGGCCATCCAGCTGCGGCGCCTGCAGGCCCTGGTCGAGCGGGTGTATAACCTCGTGCCGTTTTACCGGCGAAAATATGACGAGGTCGGCCTTAAACCGGGTGATGTCAAGAGTCTCAAGGACTTGCAGCGGCTTCCCTTTACCGTCAAACAGGATCTCAGGGACAACTATCCCTTCGGCATGTTCGCCGTGCCCATGGAGCAGGTAGTGCGGATTCACGCCTCCTCGGGGACCACGGGCAAACCCACGGTGGTGGGTTATACCCAACGGGATATCAAGACCTGGGCCGAACTCATCGCCCGGACTCTGAGCGCCGCCGGGGTGCAGCGGGGCGATATTGTCCACAATGCCTACGGTTATGGGCTCTTCACCGGCGGCCTGGGTTTTCATTATGGCATCGAACACCTGGGCGCCTCGGTCATCCCGGTTTCCGGCGGCAACACCAAGCGTCAGATCATGCTCTTGCAGGACTTCGGCCCCACGGTCATCACCTGCACTCCTTCCTTTTCCCTGCACCTCTATGATGTGGCCAAGGACATGGGGGTGGATTTCCGCGCCTTAAAGCTAAAGGTGGGCATCTGTGGCGCCGAGCCCTGGTCCGAGGCCATGCGCCAGGAGATCGAAAAGAAACTCAACATCGACGCCCTGGACGTTTACGGCCTGTCCGAGATTATGGGGCCGGGGGTGAGCATCGAGTGCCTGGAGGCCAAGAACGGGCTGCACATCTTCGAAGATCACTTCCTGCCGGAGATCATCGACCCCAACACCCTGGAACCCCTGCCGTATGGCGAGACCGGGGAACTGGTCATCACCACCCTGACCAAAGAGGCCTTCCCGGTTATCCGCTATCGCACCCGGGACATCTCCACACTCCACCCCGAGCCCTGCAAGTGCGGCCGCACCCTGGTGCGCATGGGCCGCATCCAGGGCCGTTCCGACGACATGCTCATCATCCGGGGAGTGAACGTCTTCCCCTCCCAGATCGAGGCGGTCCTGATGGAAATTCAGGGCGTAGAGCCCCACTACCAGATCGTGGTGGACCGGGCCGGACAGATGGATACCCTGGAGGTCAAAGTGGAAGTGGACGAGGCCACCTTTTCCGACGAAGTGCGTCAGCTTCAGGTCCTGGAGAAAAAGATAGAACATAATATCAAGGATTACCTGGGCGTCTCCGCCAAGGTGCGGTTGGTGGAGCCCCGCTCCATCCCCCGGAGCGAAGGCAAAGCCCAGCGGGTCATCGACAAACGGCAGATATAGATCCGTGGTTCCCATACTGTCCTGAAAAGTTCACCACGTAGGGCGGGAAAGCGGAGCGCATCCCGCCTTCAAACAACCTTTTCATGCTTTACGGGTGGACCACCAGCCCATGAGGAACTGTTATGAAAAGTTCACCATGTAGGGCGGGAAAGCGGAGCGCATCCCGCCTACAGATATGCAATATCGCCCAGTACCCAAAATCCACCCAAATCTGCGGGAAATAAATATGAAAGTTGAACAGATTTCAGTATTTCTGGAAAATAAAGCAGGCCGCCTGGCCGAGGTTACCAAGGTCCTGGGAGAGGCCGGGGTCAATATCCGGGCCCTGTCTTTGGCCGATACCACCGATTTTGGCATCCTCCGGCTCATCGTGGATCACTATGACAAGGCCCGGGAAGTATTAAAACAGCACGGCTTCACGGTGGGTAAAACCGAGGTCGTGGCCATCGAAGTCCCGGACCGCCCCGGCGGTCTGGCCTGGGTGCTGCAGATCCTTTCTGAGTCAAACATCAATGTGGAATACATGTATGCCTTTGTGCAGCACAGCGGCAAGAACGCCGTGATCATTTTCCGCTTCGACAATCTGGAGCGGGCTATTGAACTGCTGCACCAACAGGGAGTGCGTATTTACCGTGGGGAAGAGGTGTACCGGTTGTAATAGCCTGGAAATTCAGGCAAGGCCCGAACTCCACTCCATGAAATCGTGTTTTTATTAAGGAGAGAGCGTATGCAACGGTTGTACAAGCTTCTTGGCAGTTTAAGTCTCGTTGCCCTGCTGGCCCTGGCCCCGGTGGGGCCCGGCCTGGCGGCTGATCTGGTCATCGGCGGGATCTTCTCCATTACCGGGCCCCAGTCCTATCTGGGGGAACCCCAGCGCAATACCATGGCGATGGCGGAGGAGGAAATCAACGCCAAAGGGGGCATCAACGGCCAAAAGGTGAAAATGGTGGTTTATGACGATGAGGGCGACCCCAACAAGGCCCGTCTCAATGCTACCAAGCTCATCGACAGGGATAAGGTCCTGGCCATCATCGGGCCCAGCCTGACCCCCACCTCCATGGCCATTATCGACATCACCCAGCCGGCCAAGGTGCCCTTGATCTCCTGCGCCGCCGGGGTTGGCATAACCTCTCCGGTCAAGGACCGGTTCTGGGTCTTTAAGACCGCCCAAACCGATCAGATGGCAGTGGGCCGCATCTACAAGTATTTAAACTCACAGAATATCAACAAGGTGGCCATCATCACCATTGCCAGCAGTTTCGGGGTGTCCGGCAAGGACCAGCTCCTGAATCAGGCTCCCGGGGCTGGCATCGAGGTCGTGGCCCAGGAGGTCTTTGGGGAAAAAGACACTGATATGACCCCGCAACTCACCAAGATCCGGTCCACTCCGGCCCAGGCGGTCATCTGCTGGGGCACCGGCCCGGCCATCAGCGCGGTGGCCAAGAATATGAAACAATTGGGGTTTACCATTCCCCTGATCCAGAGTCACGGGGCAGCCTCCAAGCGGTTTATTGAACAGGCCGGGGATGCGGCTGAGGGTGTTCTTCTGCCCGCCGGCAAGATCACGGTTTATCAGGACCTGCCCGACACCGACCCCCAAAAGGCGGTGATTAAGAACTACGTGGAAAAATACGAAGCCAAGTTCAAGGCCCCCGTCTCCAGCTTCGGCGGCTACGCCTACGATGCCGTCAACATGCTGGTCCAGACCCTGGGTAAGGCCGGCAGCGATAAGGCCAAGATTCGCCAGGAGCTGGAAAATATCAGGAATTTCCCCGCAGTCAGCGGGGTGTTTAATATGAGCCCGGAAGATCACAACGGTTTAAGCCCGGATGCCTTCGTGATGGTGAAAGTCGAACAGGGTAACTGGAAACTGGTGGATTAACCTGATTTGTGGCGGAGGTCAGCCGTACCGGCCTCCGCCATTCCCTTCTTTACCTGCAGCTAAAGCTATAACCCCGGCGCGCCCGGCGCGACCCCTGAGTTCGGCGACACCTTGGAAAAGATCACGGAACTGCTGCAATATTTTTTTTCGGGCCTTACCAACGGGTCCATATACGCCCTCATCGCCCTGGGTTTCAGTATTATCTTCAATGCCACGGCCATCATCAATTTTGCCCAGGGCGAGTTTGTCATGCTGGGGGCCCTGGTGGCGATTTCCCTGTTTTCCCTGGGTCTGTCCCTCCCGGTGGCCTTTATTCTGGCCGTGGTGCTCGTCACTTGCATGGGGCTAATGTTCGAACGCCTGGCCATCCGGCCGGCCCGCCAGACCACCCACATAAGCCTTATTATCATTACCGTGGGCGGCGGGGTGCTGATCAAGGGCCTGGCCATGCTTTTTTGGGGCAAAGACGCCTTCACCCTGCCGCCTTTCAGCGGTCAGGAGCCTCTCATGGTGGCTGGGGCCACCATTCTGCCCCAGAGTTTATGGATTATGGGTCTGACCATCGTCCTTGTGGCCGGGTTGGAGCTTTTTCTCCACTTCACCCTGTTCGGCAAGGCCATGCGGGCCGCCTCCTTCAACCCCGTGGCGGCCCGGCTGGTGGGTATCCGGGTGAGTCAGATGGTGCAGTTTTCCTTCGGCCTCAGCGCCGCTCTGGGGGCCGCGGCCGGGGTCATGATCGCCCCCATCACTATGGGAGTCTATGACATGGGCACCATGCTGGGGCTCAAGGGGTTCTGCGCCGCGGTTATCGGCGGCCTGGGCAGCAGCATCGGCTGCGTTCTGGGCGGATTGGTGCTGGGAGTGGCCGAGGCCTTTGCCAGCGGCCTGATTTCTTCAGGCTACCGGGATGCCTTTGCTTTTCTCATCCTGCTGCTGGTTCTGTTCCTTCGTCCCCAGGGCCTCATGGGCTTCCGCAACAAGAGAGCCTCCTGATGGCGCCTTATCTCCGCCTCATCAAGCCCCTGTTCTTTGTCCTGCCGGTGATCCTGCTGGGGGGGCTGCTGGAGGGTTCGTATTACTTCACCCTGTTGAATCTCATCGGCCTCAATGTCATCATCGTCTTAGGCCTAAACCTGCTCATGGGCTATGCCGGTCAGATTTCTTTAGGCCACGCCGCCTTCTATGGCCTAGGGGCCTACACCTCGGGCATCCTGACCACCGCCGCCAAGGTGGACCCCTTTTTAGCCCTCCTGGCCGGGTTGGCCCTGAGTGCCCTGGTGGCCGTAGTGGTGGGCATCCCCGCCTTGAAGCTCAGGGGCTACTACCTGGCCATGGCTACCCTGGGCTTCGGCATCATCGTGGCCATTGTTTTTCAGCAGAAAGATTGGCTCACCGGCGGCCCCTCCGGTCTCATGGGCATCCCCAGCTTCCAGGTGGCCGGCTTCTCGTTTAATACCCCCCGGGCCAAGTTTTTCCTGGTCTGGATAGCGGTGGGGGCGACTTTGTGGCTCAGTCTTAATATCGTGGATTCCCGCCTGGGCCGGGCCCTCCGGGCCATCCACGACAGCGAGACCGCGGCCCTGGCCATGGGCATCGACGCTCAACGCCTGAAGCTGCTCATCTTCGTGGTCAGCGCCCTTTATGCTTCCCTGGCCGGCAGCCTCCTGGCCCACACCGCCAACTTCATCGCCCCGGCCTCCTTCGGCTTCATGTTCTCCATCAAACTGGTGACCATGGTGGTGGTGGGGGGCATGGCCAGTATCTGGGGGTCCTTTCTCGGGGCCTCGGTGTTGACCATCCTGCCGGAACTGCTGGTGGTCTTCCATGACCTGGAGGTGGTCATCTTCGGCCTCATCCTTATGCTGGTGATGATCTTCCTGCCCCGGGGCCTGTTCCGGGGCCTGCTGGATGTCTGGGAATTCCGCCGGCGGAAGATGAAGGGCCTGTGAGGGCAGTGGGCAGTGGGCAGTGGGCAGTGGGCAGTGGGCAGTGGGCAGTGGGCAGTAAGAGTATGG
>VGSX01000045.1 GCA_016874895.1 Deltaproteobacteria bacterium | reverse complement strand
GCAATATTGCCGGGCCACCCCCACAGAATGCTTGCCGGCCTTGGGGAAAGAGGTGTCGTCCACCATCCACACCTCCGCCTCGGCCAGCAGGTCCACCATCTTCAGGGCCAGACGTCGCCCCACCTCTTCCACGGCCCAGGGACTCTGTCCCACGAACTGGCGCAAAGCCTGCACATCCGCCCCCGCCAGGCGCGCCGCCAGGGGTTCAATAGATTTCCGTTCACCATCGAGCAGCAATCCCTCAAGGTAGACCCTGGCCCAATGACGCCGTTCTTTCCGACCCATGGGCTCCAGAAGTTCTTGAAGGAAGCAGCTCAACCGACGCCGCAAGTCCATGAGTTTTTGTGCTTTCATGAACCCATGGTGCGCTCATGAAAGGCATTTGTCAATATATGCTTAACCTAGTATTACCATGAGACTGTTATTCATCAGCAAACAGATCATCAGGCGAGATATCCTATCAAGATAGTGTGCCATAACCGTCTCATCCTTGCGAAAGAAGTCTCCTCCACCCAAGAAGGCCCCTCCAATTTTTAGGGAACCAAAAGCTTGCTGGGGCGTCTTTCGGTTAACGGGGAAAATTTTCGTGTCCGCCGGGTTCTCTGAAAGACCCTGGACCTGAAAATGCTCTCCCAAAGCCGAACGGAAGGAGTGGGGTCATGAAAAGAAACGTCAGGTTGATTCTCCTTATAGTTCTGGCGGTCCTGCCGGCCATCCCGGCAACTCTTCTGGCGGAAGACAACCGGTCTGGCAGGCCGGTGACGCCGGCGCAGCCCGGAGACCTGGTCTTCCGTCACCGCGGTGAAACCTTCGGTCCCTTTCGCACCAAATGGGAGGATCCCTTCATCGCCATTCCCCATGTGGGCATTTATGTGGGCAACCAGGGGGCCTACAATACCATGCAACTGAAAATCAACCAGGATAAGCATGGTGTCATCAAGGCCGGGGATTGGCAAAATGAGGTTGATTTCAAAGACCCGAAGTTCTATTCCGTCACGGAGAGCTATGTACCGGTATCGTACCAAGGGAAATTAATGCGGATGTGCGACCTTCCGGGAGACGTGAAAAAGAAAATCAGGGAGGGCGTCACCGACCAGGCTATGAAAGAGATGGGGCGGGACTACGGCAAATATGAGTTCCATCAATTCAACCGTGCTCGCCGTTCTCGCAATTGCGGAGATTGGGCCCTGGAGGTGTATGACCGGGTGCTACGCAAGGAAGGCGTCCAGGTGATGGTCCATAAATTTCCAGCTCCCCGCACCAAAGATGAGTGGTTGCGACACCCCCAGGACCTCAAGCCGGGAAAGATGGTGGCGTATGCGCAGCTCCTGGGCGGCACCGTGGACCCTTCCCGCTTGCCCAAATGGACAACGTCCAATGACCTGCCGGAAAAGACGGCCACCCCCAATTATTGGGTGACGGCGGGCCGCCAGCAATCCCTCTCCGAAGCCAATACCGCAGTCTCCTTTGCCAAAGACAGCAGACGCGCCCTGGTCGTGGGGGACGGCCGGGAGGCTTACCTCATGTACCAAAAAACCGCCCAGCGCCTGGGCGCCGACAACGTGAGGTGGATCCGCGCCCACGGCTCGAAGGTCGACTGGAAAAGCGAAGCCCGAAGATTCAACGCCGACGTCGTCCTCGGAGTCAAGGGATCGATTAAGGAGCCACGGCGTCCGGCTCTTGCCCAGACGGCCTTGACGCCGTCGATCCCCCCCACCCCCTCCCGGCCCGCGGCTATGGTGCGGCCGACTGCGCTGAAGCGGACGAAGCCGGAAGCCCAGTCCCCCACGGCCGGTCATCCCCTTGCCTCACCTCTGCCCCGGCCGCCTCAGGCGCACATCAGGCCTGCGCCAACCCAGTATCCGGGAGGAGCCAGGCCCACTGCGACCCCGGGGGCGAATCGTCATCGACCTGAGGTGGTCAAACCCTTGCAGCCGAACGCAGTCCGGCCTGACCCTGTGAAGATCACTCCGCCCCTCTCTCCCCGGCCTTATCCGGTTTCCTCCCCGCCCATGGTCAACCGGGCTGAACCGGCGGCGCCTCCCCTGACCGCACCATCCGCCTCTTCGTTCCGACCGCCGCCCATGCCTTCGTTCACTCCCCCGGTGCACGCGCCCATAATGCCGTCATTCCGGCCGTCCCTTGGTCCGGCCATGCCGCCTCCCATACGCTTCCGATGATGGCCAGGGAGAGGAGCCGTCGTTATCCTTCTGTCCGGGAAAGACCGGTGGGAGGATAACGACCTTCCCAAAACTTATGGGTTCTAAAAACCGTTAACCAAGAGAACCGCCTGATGCCTTTTCATCACCCCCATGCATCCCACCTATCCCGGTTCAGGGGAGTTGCTCAGTTCGGGAAGCACTCGGCCGCGGCTGATGCCCCAATCGGATGCTTGACTCCAACCGCCATGCCTCCGGGAAGTGGCAAAATTTCAGTAGATTTTGCCGGGATTCTGAACAATAATCCTGTTTATGTGATTTATCAGACCTACCCCGTCAACACCCTGATGCTTCGGCACGCGAACCTGCAGTGGCCCTCATGGTATCCAGGAACGATAAGGCGTCTGAAAATACTGAAGAAAAGGCGGCCCTCTTTGAAAAGGTGCGGTCGGGCGACCTGGATGCCTTGCGGCTATTCATCAAGAAATTTGAAAGGGAGGTTTTCGAGCTCTGCTACGCACTGTTGGGTGATCCGGTGAAAGCAAGGCAGGCAGCCCAGGATGCTTTCATAAAATTTTATGACGCAAGACATCGGGTTCATCATCCCGGGCCATATCTGCTGAGAATTGCCAGAAATCTTTGTTATGACGAGATTGAAAATGGTACGAAAACAGTCGAGGCTTCTGGAAAAAATGATAAAAAAGGAATTGGAATAATAGATACATTAAAAAATAATCATAATCCATTAGAAATACTTCTGGAAATACAACAAGATGTTGAGGAAGAAGAATTGTGGGAGAAACGAAAAATTCAGATGAGTAAGGCAATGAAGAAACTGAGCAAAGAATATAAGGAGATTATTGTCATAATCCATTATCAGGGGAAAAGTTACAAGGAAGCCGCCCGTATTTTGCAGATACCCTTAGGAACGGTAAAATCCAGATTGAATCGGGCGATCGTGAAACTGGGGAAAATCCTCATGGAAGGCAGCTGACTGCATCGAGACGCACTTCATGGATTGCCACGAAATCGAGATGCAGCTTTATGACTTGGCCACGGACCGGCTCACCGACGAAGAGCGCCGGTCGGTGGAGAGGCATCTTGACGCCTGTACGGTTTGCACTGAGAAGCTCGCCATCATCAGGGAGACGCTGCCCCTGCTGGAGCACTGGTCGCCGCCGGAGCTGCCCCCGGATTTTGCGGACCAGGTCATCAGAGGCATCAAACTCCGGCAAGACCCCTGGTGGCGGAAAGTGGGGCAGGCGTTGTTCTCCCCCTGGTACATCAAAATCCCCCTGGAAGGACTGGCCGCCACCGCAGTCCTGCTGGTCTTCATCGCCTACCAGAGCGGCTACCTCTTCATCACGGACACCACTACCAGAGAAATTACCGTCACCGTCAAAGGAGAAGACGCCCCCCAGCCCATCGTCATGGAATCACCTGACCTGGAGGATGCCCGGCTGAAGCTGACGGCCATGGTAAAAGAACATGGCGGCATGGTGGTCAGAAGGCAACCGGTGGGCTCTGATCTAAAAATGGTGTTGAAAATAGCACAGGAAAACGAAACACCGTTTCTCCAGGCCCTCGGCAGATTGGGCAAAACCACCGCCCCGCCGGAACATTACAAAGACAGTCAGGGCAATATCGTTATTATCTTAAAGAAAAAGTAATCTTGTCTCCTGTTGACGGCGCCTTCTGAGCAACGACGATTCGTCCAGATTACTTTCATCACGGGAAGAATCCCAGAGGAGCGCCCCGTTTTCCGTTTAAAACCGTATTTTTTATTGAGACCCCGTTCTCCCGCCTGTTTGAGGCCAGAGGGAGAAAAGCCGTGAGATTAGAAAATACTTCCCGTCATTCTGGCGTGCCACCTTCAAGTCCCTGTCCGCCTCCGTCCCTGCCTCGCCCTGAAACCTGCTTCCAGCCGAGCCAGGACCGTTCTGCGGGAATTTTCCCTCCGCTCGCGGCTTTTTGCCTCCCCAGCCGGACCACCGAGGCTGACCCTGCCCGTCACCGGGAGCAGTTTTCCATCGGGAGAGCGCCATGACCTGGAAAACCTTCATCATTATTTTACTGGTGATGTTGTCGGTCATATGCCTGACTGCACTAGGCGGTGTGGCCCAGACTCAGACCGATGCACTGCAGGAAGCCGAATCATTGAACCAACAGGTCCTGAAGCTTTTGGACGCGGGGCGCTACCAGGATGGCCTGCCCCTGGCCCAGCGGGCGCTGGCGATTCGGGAGAAGGTGCTGGGGAAGGAGCACCCGCACACCGCCATCAGCTTAAGCAACCTGGCGGAACTGTACCGGGCCATGGGCGCCTATGAGCAGGCCCTGCCCCTGCTTCAGCGGGCTCTGGCGATTGTCGAGAAGGTGCTGGGTAAGGAGCACCCGCACACCGCCGCCAGCTTAAACAACCTGGCGGCACTGTATGAATCCATGGGCGCCTATGAGCAGGCCCTGCCCCTGTATCAGCGGGCCCTGGCGATTAAGGAGAAGGTGCTGGGGAAGGAGCACCCGGACACCGCCATCAGCTTAGGCAACCTGGCGGAACTGTACCGGGCCATGGGCTCCTATGAGCAGGCCCTGCCCCTGTATCAGCGGGCCCTGGCAATTCGGGAGAAGGTGCTGGGGAAGGAGCACCCGGACACCGCCGTCAGCTTAAACAACCTGGCGGCACTGTACCGGGCCATGGGCGCCTATGAGCAAGCCCTGCCCCTGTATCAGCGGGCCCTGGCAATTCTGGAGAAGGTGCTGGGGAAGGAGCACCCGCACACCGCCGTCAGCTTAAACAACCTGGCGGCACTGTATGAATCCATGGGCGCCTATGAGCAGGCCCTGCCCCTGTATCAGCGGGCCCTGGCCATTTTTGAGAAGGTGCTGGGGAAGGAGCACCCGCACACCGCCGCCGGCTTATACAACCTGGCGAGACTGTACCAGGCCATGGGCGCCTATGAGCAGGCCCTGCCCCTGGCCCAGCGGGCCCTGGCCATTTTTGAGAAGGTGCTGGGGAAGGAGCACCCGCACACCGCCGCCAGCTTAAACAACCTGGCGTTACTGTACCGGGCCATGGGCGCCTATGAGCAGGCCCTGCCCCTCCTTCAGCGGGCCCTGGCCATTCGCGAGAAGGTGCTGGGGAAGGAGCACCCGCACACCGCCACCAGCTTAAACAACCTGGCGTTACTGTACCAGGCCATGGGCGCCTATGAGCAGGCCCTGCCCCTGGCCCAGCGGGCCCTGGCCATTTGTGAGAAAGTGCTGGGGAAGGAGCACCCGTCCACCGCCGCCGGCTTAAACAACCTGGCGGCACTGTATGAATCCATGGGCGCCTATGAGCAGGCCCTGCCCCGGTATCAGCGGGCCCTGGCCATTGAGGAGAAGGTGCTGGGGAAGGAGCACCCGTCCACCGCCACCTCGCTTGCAAATTTGGGATACCTCTACCTGACCCGGAAGGAATATGCCCAGGCCGAGTCGCTTTTTCAAAAGGCCAAGTCCGAGGTAGCCCTGGTAGAGCTGCGGCTGGCCGCGCAGAGGCCGGCCGAAGCCCTGGCTTTACTGAAAAAACTTGCCCCCTCATGGCAAGACACCCTTCTTTACCGGGTGCAATATCACACCCAACTGGGTCTGGCCCTGAGCGGGCTGGGGCGTCAGGGGGAGGCGGCTGAGGCCCTGGTGCAGGCCGTGGCGGACCTCGAGACCCTGCGTAGTCGGGTCAAACCAGGGGAGCGGGGCGGATTCTTTCAAGCCGGGGGTTATGGGGGCCACGCGCGGCCCTACCGGGGTCTGGTGGCCGCCCTGGCCGCGCTGGCCCAGAAAGGGGAGGCCCTGCCCCAGGCCGTGCAGCCCTACGGCCCCGACCCGGCCGCGGCGGGGTTCTATTTCGCGGAAGCCACCAAGGGCCGGGTTTTGCTGGAGGAGATGGCCGCGGCCGCCCGGCGCCAGGGGTCGGGCGAGATTCCCCCGGAGCTGGCCCGGAAAGAGCAGGGCCTGGTGGACCGCCTGGGGGCCCTGGAGGCCAACTGGGAGAAGCACCATACCCAGGGCGAGAAAATCCTGGCCGATTACCGGAAGCAGCGGGAGGACCTGCAGAAACAACTGGACGAGCTGGTGGCGGAGCTGCGGCAAAAATACCCCCGCTATGCCGCCCTGAAATACCCCCGGCCCCTGAAGCCCCAGGAACTGCCGCTGAAGGCCAATGAGGTGCTCCTGGAATACGCCTTGGGGGAGAAATCATGCTACCTCTTCCGGGTGGAGCCGGGGGGGCGCACCCAGGTCTATGCCATTCCCCTGGGGCAGGAAGAGCTGGGCAAACTGGTCAACGACTTCATCGCCCCCCTGCAGAGCCAACACACCTGTCAGGATTTCAGTCCCGCCCAGGGCCGGAAGCTCTACGAACTGCTCCTGGCCCCGGCCCTCGAGGATTTGGCCCCGGAAAAGCGGCTCATCATCGTGCCCGACGGCATCCTGGGCCTGCTGCCCTTCGAGGCCCTGGTGGTCCAGGCCGGGAAGGATTTGGCGGAAACCCGCTTTGTGGGGGATGAGCGGCTCCTCACCTACGCCCAGTCCGCCGCCATCCTGGCCCTGAACCGGCTGCTGCCTGCGTCTCAGCCGAAAAAGGCCCTCTTTGCCCTGGGGCACCCCATTTACAGCGATCAGGACCCCCGCTATCTGGCCCATAAGGCGGGGAAGCCGGCGCCGGCGCTGACCGCCCAGGCCGCGCCCCAATACGCCTTCCGGGCCCTGGCCACCCGGCGGGAGTGGGGCAAGACCAGCTCTGATGATAAAGAGGGGAAGGAACGCAGCTACCTGCCTCTGCCGGCCACTGAGGACGAGGTCAAGGCCATCGCCGCGCTCTTCGGCGTGAAGCCCCAGCCGCCGGATATTCTGCTGAACCTGGCGGCCAACGAGACCCGCCTGCGGCAGTCGCCCTTACAAACATACCGCTACCTCCACTTCGCCACCCACGGGGACCTGCCGGGCAAGGTGCAGGGCGTCAATGAGCCCTTTATCCTCCTGGGCCAGGTGGAGAACCAGGAAAAGGACAACGGCTTTCTCACCCTGAGCAAGGTCCTGGGCCTGAAGCTGGATGCTGATATGGTAGTCCTCTCGGCCTGCCTCACCGGCCGGGGGAAAGTCATGGAAGGGGAAGGGGTGGCCCACATGGCCCGGGCCTTCCAGCAGGCCGGGGCCCGGAGCGTGGTGGTGAGCCTCTGGGAGGTGGCCGACGCCCCCGCGGTGGAATACATGGTGACCTTCTACACCCACCTCAAGGCCGGGAAAGGCCGGGCCGAGGCCCTGCGCCTGGCCCGTCAACATATGAAAGCCAAATACCCCAACCCCTACTACTGGGCCCCCTTCATCCTGCATGGGGAGGGGTGAGGCAAAAGAGCGGGCCGGTTAAATGGGCCAAAAAGCACGTTCCAGAAGACCTGGTTAGAACGCGTTGAAACTTTTCTGCCCTTTCATGGTCTTTAACTCAAGGGCAATATTAAGCATAAATGCTGGAAGTCGTGATTTTACCATACCATCAGGGAGTAAGAACATGGTGAGCCTTGGCTGGTTGAGGTTCTGGTTACGGTTGCCCCTATTGCTTCTCGGGATTTTGACCTGGGGAGCCATCGCTGCTTATGGCAATGTAGAGAACGGAGAACCTGTTAGAACTATTGTTCAGCAGGGACATCACGAAGAGGCAACATCTTTAGCCTTCACCCCCGATGGCCGTCTGCTTGGCTCGGCAAGTTTAGATTCTACGATCATAATCTGGGACTTTCACAGTGGGAAACAGATATGCTCATTCTCAAGGCATGAAAGAGTCTATTCAATAGCTATTAGCCCTGATGGACGTTTTCTGGCTTCCGGTGAAAAAAGTAATATAATAAGAATATGGGACCTTCAATCGGGAAGAGAAGTAAAACATTTTAAACATAGCCACTCTCAGGTCGCTTCTGTGGCCATCAGCCCGGATGGGAAGTTCTTGTTGGCTGCGGGGGGATGGGAAATTAAAATGTGGAATCTTTTTAGTGGGAAGGAAATCTTTTCAGATTTTGGGGGAGATGCTTTAAGGTCAGTGATCTTCAGTCAGGATGGCAAGATATTTGCTTCAACAAGCCGTGATGCCCTAAATCTGTGGGAGGTTGCCAGTGGTAAGAAGCTATTAACCTTGGATGGCGGTGGAAAAGCATTAGCATTTAGTCCAAACGGCGATTTCATTTCCTGCGGATACTGGAACGGTAAAATTAAAATCTTCAGAGTTAAGGACGGAACAGAGGTAACGACATTAGAATCTTATGATAATAAGGAAATTACCTCTTTGATCTGGAATGGCGAAAACCTCATCTCCGGAGACTGGAATAAGAAGATTAGGATATGGAGCATCACAAATGAAAAAGTCATGAAAGAACTGGACGGGAAAGGCGTAGTGGGTTCCTTGGCGCTTAGCCCGGATGGCAAGTTTCTCTTAGCTGGCAACAGGTGGGGAGAAATTATCGTTTATGATTTAAATATCGCAAAGGAAGTTAAAATCCTAAAGGGGTCAGAATCGGTTAAATGCGTGGCTTTCAGTCAGAATAAAGCTCTCTTTGCCTCAGGGATTGAGGCCAACATTATTGATTTGTGGGATGGAAAACGTATGGTAAAACAGAATACTTTTTACCCCCCTAACATGATTAGTTCCATAACCTTCAGTCCCGACGGTCGTTTGTTGGCCTCTGCCGGAGGCAGTGATAGCGTTGTCTTGTGGGAAATTCCCAGTGGACGAAAGTTTAAGGTTCTCAAGCTCTACGACTCGTTGAGAGAAGAAACTCCATACGATATGATCATGTACTGGGATAAAAAAAGCTTCTATGGGAGCTTTAGTGCAGATGGGCGTTATCTTGCTGTCAGTGGCTGGAAGGGGAGAAATAAGATTTGGGATGTGGATACGGGCGAAGAACTCATGATGAAAGTGGAAGGACGAATTTATCAAGGAGCTTTCAGTCCTCAGAAGAATTTGCTTGCTACCGTTGATGATAAAGCGGTAAAATTTTGGGATATTCTTCAAGAAAAGCTGATAAAAAGCTTTTCTTTTAAAGATATCGGCGAACCCATGCATCATAAAGACATTCATGCCATTGCCTGGAGTTCCGACGGCCGTCTTTTAGCCGGAGGCGGTAGTTCAAATAATGTTTTTTTTGTCATTTGGGATGTGAGTTCCGGAAAGAGGATAAAACTTTATTTCAATGCGGGTCTTAGCATTATACATGCAATGAACTTCAGTCACGACAGGCGCTTTTTGGCAATGGGTGACAAAAGTGGTAAAATTATCATATATGACATGAAGTCAGGCAAAATAATAAAGAGTATCAAGGATCACACCTTTGACATTAAATCACTTGCCTTCAGTCCGGACGATTCCTATTTAGCCTCGGCCAGTCTGGATGGAACCATAAGATTTTGGCGTCCGCCATCATTCGACCCTCTGCTAACCCTTTATCTATACGACAAAGACAACTATTTGGTTCTAACCCCTGAGGGTTTCTTTGCCGGCATGGGCAATCTAAACAAGAATGTACACTTCACCAAAGGCTTGACCGTTTATGAGGTGAACCAATTCTACGACGCCTTTTACCGTCCGGATCTGGTGGAGAAGAAGCTGCGGGGGGAGGACCTTTCCAGAGATAAAAATCGCCTGAATTTAGAGGATGCCTTGCGACACCCGCCGCCGAAGGTGGAGATTCTGGCTCCGCAGGAGGGGCAGGAGGTCGTTGCCCGAGAAGTGACGGTGCGGGTCAAGGTGCAGGACGCCGGAGGGCAGGTGGGGGACATCCGGCTGCTGCACAACGGCAAGCTGGTGGAGTCCCTGGGGGTCTACCGGCTGGCCCGGGAGGAGGGGCCTGCCGGGGTGGCGCTGGCCCGGGCCGAGGGGGGCGGCCGGGGGGGCGTGGCGCTGCGCCGGGTCACCATCGACCCCAAGGCCGTGCAGTCCACCCCCTTTCAGGCCCAAAGCGGGACGGTCACCAGGGAATACCAGGTCACCCTGGTCAACGGCGACAACACCCTGACGGCCTGCGCCTTCAACGGCCCCAACACGGTGATGAGCGAAATGGTGAGCGTCAGGGTGCAGTGTCTGGCTCCTTCCCGGCCTCCCGAGCTCTACGTGCTGACGGTGGGCCTCAACACCTTCCACCACCCCGGGCTGCCCAATCTGAGGAACGCCGTCAAGGACGCCCGGGACCTGGCCGGCCTGTTGGCCCAGGCGGCCCAGCCCCTCTACCACAAGGTCCACGTGCAGGCCCTGCTGGAGGAAGAGGCCAGCAAGGCCAACATCCTCAAGGCGGCCCGGGACCTGGGGCAACGCATGTGGCCGGAAGACGTGCTGGTGGTGGCCATGGCCACCCACGGCCGGGCCGACGGCTACCGCTATTTCCTCTACACCCACGCGCCGGGCGGAGGCGACTCCCCTGAGCGGATGCTGACCTCGCCGGAATTGATGGAAATCTCCAAAACCTTCCGGGCCTTGAAACAGGTGTGGTTCCTGGACACCTGCCAGGCCGGGGGGATCAAGGGGGCCATGACCCCCCTCTACGACGGGCGGGTGTCGGTGCTGGCCAAGGCCCTGGGCATGCACGTCCTGGCCGGGGCGGGCTCGGAGCAGGTGGCCCGGGACCAATACCAGGGGAACGGGCTCTTCACCCATTTCATTCTGAAAGGCCTCAAGGGGGAGGCGGACGCCAACCAGGACGGGCGGGTGCAGGTCCAGGAACTGGGGGCCTACCTCAACCGGATGGTGGGGGAAGCCTCCCGGGGCGACCAGGTGCCCTTCATCCGCACCTTCGGCGAGGACCTGCCGTTGGCACAGGTGTCGCGTTAGGTTGATGGAGGGGCCTCCATAAGCCAGAGAAACCAGCAGCGGTGAGGGCCCGAAGAATCTTTTGGGAACGATTTCGCCTGCAGGCCGTCTTATCATCAGGGGTAAGTGCTTGCACCCCGCCAGGGAGGGAGCCGGTGGCAAGGAGATTCCCATGAAGCTGGCATCAGGTCAGGCTTTTTCTGCGCCGGAGTTGGGGAGAGGGAAACTTGGAATTCTGGCCTCCTTGGTTTTGGCGTCGGCCCTGGTCTTGGTTTCCTGCCTCTCCCGGGACCCCTGCACCCAGGCCCGGGAGCACTGCCGGCAGGCCGCGCAGTTAAGCTTCAGCCAGGCCAACATCCTGAAAAAAGAACAGCTTTATCGCAAGGCGCTGGAACTCTGCCCCGGCCTGGGCGAAGCCCACTACGAGCTGGCCGCCGTCCTGGAGCGGCAGGGCCGCTATCCCGAAGCCATCTTCCATTACCAGGAGGCCATCCGCTTGCTGCCCAAAGAGGCCCAGGCCTGCTTTGCCCTGGCGAACCTCCTGGCCAGGACCAACCGCCCCCGGGAGGCCGCCCGGCTCTATGAGGAAGGGCTGAGGAGAAAGCCGGAGGACCGGCCGGCCCGCCAGAGACTGGCCGACGCCAAGGAGTTGGGCCAAGGGGGGCTCATCAGGGCGGAGGTGATCGAGCGCTCCATCGGCCCCCTGGCCCGGGGGGTGGGGGGCCAGGTGTCCCTCACCCTGGGGGAAAAGCTCATCCCCTTTGACTTCGACAAATACGACATCCGCCCCGACGCCCGCCCCCAGTTGGATGAGCTGGGCAAGGCCCTCAAGAACATTTATGGCGGCTCCCGGGATATCGTCATCGCCGGCGCCGGCCCTCAGTTTTACGAAATTGCCGGCCACACCGACGTCCGGGGCGCCGACGCCTACAACCTCTGGCTCTCCCGGAAGCGGGCCGAGGCCGTGGTGGACTACCTGCACCGGCATTTCGCCCTGCCCCGGGAACGGCTTATCGCCAGGGGGTACGGCAAGAGGCGCCTGCTGTGCACCACCGGGCCGGATGAAGGCTGCCACGCCCTCAACCGCCGGGTGGAGGTCGTCAGGCTGGCCCCGGGCTCACAGGTGGCCCAGCGGGGAGCCGCCTCCCCGGCCGAGGGTGGCCTGGAAAGCCCCCTCATCCTGGAAGCGGGGTTTTTCTACCTGCGCCCGGAGAGCGACCAGGTGGCCGTCCTGCAGGAGGACAGCCGCCTGCGCTCCCGGCAGGACAAGTATTTTGTCTTCTTCCGGCCTCGGCAGGATTGCTATGTCCACATCCTCCAGGAGGACGCCGCCGGCAAGGTGGACCTGCTCTTCCCCCAGGCCGGGGAGAGCGCCAAGGTCCTGGCCGGGCGTGATTACTGGCTGCCCGCCTTCGGCAAGGCCTTTTCGCTGGACGACGTCCGGGGTGAGGAGAAGCTCTATCTCCTGGCCTCCGCCCATCCCCTGGAAACCGCCCTGGCCGGCCTCCCCCTGGCCCAGCAGGTGCGGTCCGCAGTGGCCGCCTACCGGACCCGGGCCCTGCAGATCGTCCGGCCTGAAGATGCGCCTGAATCATTGCCTGCTGAACAACTGAGCAATGCTTTAAATGCACTTCAAAAAATAACCCCTCTTTTGGAAAAAGTGGCAGGGGATGGAAATTTGGTGAAGGTGGTGATATTTTATCATGAATAAAATAATCATAATATTAATAATGGTAATTTTTATACCATTTTCAATAAGTATAGCTGATATGCAGCGTGTTGATCATGAAGCTGCTAATAAGCTGAAAGAAGAGGTGTTTAAGTTATATTATCAAGGTCGCTATCAAGCAGCTTTACGATTGGCTAAACGAGAATTGGAGATTAGAAAACAATTTTCAGGCTCAGAGAGTAATGATATTGCCGATAATCTTTACCGATTGGCAGGGATATATAAGGCCAATGGTATGTATGATGAGGCACTTCCTCTTTACCAAAGAGCCCTAGGAATTGAAGAAAAATTATATGGGATAAACCATATAAATACCACTGGTACAATGACTGCTTTAGGAGATCTTTATAGATTAATGGAGGCATATGATAAGGCCTTGCAGACTCATCAACGAGTTTTAAAAATTCAGAAAAAATATTTTGGACTTGATAGCAAAGAATTGTCTACTACACAATATTATTTGGCACTACTTTATTATTCGATGGGAAATAATGATATGGCCTTGCAATTCCAAAAGAAAGCCTTAAAGAACATGAGAAAACGATATCCAATGGCACACCCTCTTTTTATTGCCAGCCTCAGCCATTTGATTTTAATTTATGAAACTAAAGGCATCAATGACCAAAAATTTTCTATTGATCAAGCAGTGTTAAAATTTTGGGAGGAACTGTTCCCGGAAGCCCAAAAAGACACAGATAGTATATTGCTTAATTTTAATGCAACGTTATATCATTATATTGGAGCAATTAATTTTGCTCTACCTATTTTTCAAACAGCCTTGCAGTTAAGAACAAGCGAATTAGGACCTGAGCATCCAGATACCCTTATTGTCATGAATAATATAGCGGTTCTTTATAGTGAGATAGGACTTTATGACAAGGCATTATCTTTATATAATAAAGTGTTGGAGATTACAGAGAAGGTTTTGCCTCCAGAAGATTCTTTAAAAGCTGAAACCTTTTCTAACGTAGCGACACTTTATCAGAAAATGGGATTGTTTAATAAATCGATCTCCTTTTATAAACTTGCCCTAAAGAATAAAGAAAGTGTAGACCCCAATTCCATATCAATAGCGGTGACTCTTCATAATATGGCTTGTCTTTATACAAAGTTAGGGGAATACGATCAAGCTAGAATCTTTTGCCAACGAGCTATGAAGATTTTTAAAAAATCCCAGGGGGAAAAATCCCAGGATGCCCTTATTAGCGAACATCAATTAGGAGTAATTCACCTTCTCCAGAAAAATTACTCTCAAGCGGAGAGCTGTCTTCGGAAGGGAGATATAAACAACGCACTAGTTGAACTCTATTTAGCCACTGGCAGGCCTCAACTTGCATGTGAGATCTTACAAGATCTCACTCCTGGCCTCTTATCTTCACCTGATGAGAAAATCCTATATTACAACCAATATGGAAGGGCTCTACATCAGTTGGGGAAACAATTGGAATCAAGTATAGCTTTGGTTCGAGCAATTCAAATGATCGAAGACCTTCGGATTCAAGTTCCGGAAGGAGAAAGGGGTGGCTTCTTTCAGTCTGGTATCGTTAGTAACTATCTAAAATCATATCAAAGCATTGTGACAGCCTTAGGAGATCTATCTAAAAAAGGGGAGATTTTACCAAAAGAACTTAACGAGTATGGATCATCGACTGAGGCTGTTGCTTTTTATTTTGCTGAAGCAGCAAAAGCAAGAAATTTGTTAGAAACTATTACATCAATTTATCGAAAAACCAATGGATTTCCTATACCAGAAGACCTAAGAAGAAAGCAAGAAATTCTTGACCATCAATTTATAATCTTACGTTCGCAATATGAAAGTGCTTTTAAGAGTATCGAAACGTTGTCAGTGCTAATGCAAAGAAAAAAGTTGCTTATAACCGAACTTAAGAAGTTTATTACTGAATTAAACAAAATCAATCCATTATATGCAGCCCTCCGTTACCCTCGTCCAGTGGCAGCAAAAGACCTGCCTTTGCAGGATAAGGAGATTTTATTGGAATACGCCCTGGGGGAGAAGGGGAGCTATCTCTTCCGGGTTGAGCCGGGGGGGCGCACCCAGGTCTATGCTCTCCCCGTGGGCCAGGAGGAGCTGGCTAAACTGGTCACTGAGTTCGTGGCCCCTCTTCAGTCAAAACATACCTACCAGGACTTCAGCCCTGCCCAGGGCGAGAAGCTTTATAATCTGCTGCTGAACCCGGCTCTCAAGGATTTACCCCCAGAGAAACACCTCATCGTCGTGCCCGACGGCATCCTGGGCCTGCTGCCCTTCGAGGCCCTGGTGGTCAAGGCCGGGAAGGATTTAGCGGACACCCGCTTCGTGGGGGACGAGCGGCTCCTCACCTACTCCCAGTCCGCCGCCATCCTGGCCCTGAACCGGCTGCTGCCCGCGTCAAAGGCCCAAAAGCCCCTCTTTGCCCTGGGGAACCCCATTTACAGCGACCGGGACCCCCGTTATCTCGCCCATAAGGCGGGGAAACCGGCGCCGGTGCTGACCGCCCAGGCCGCGCCCCAATACGCCTTCCGGGCCCTGGCCACCCGGCGGGAGTGGGGCAAGACCACGTCGGACGATAAGCAAGGGAAGGAATTGAGCTATCCCCCCCTGGGGGAGACGGAAAACGAGGTCCGGGCCATCGCCGGGCTGTTCGGCGTGAAGCCCGAGCCGCCGGATATTTTGCTGAACCAGGCGGCCAACGAGACCGGCCTGAAGCAGGTGCCTCTGAAAAACTACCGCTACCTCCACTTCGCCACCCACGGCGATCTGCCCGGAAAAGTACAGGGGATCAATGAGCCCTTCATTCTCCTGGGGCAGGTGGAAAATAAGGACCAGGACAACGGCTTCCTGACTCTGAGCAAGGTCCTGGGCCTGAAGCTGGATGCCGATATGGTAGTCCTCTCGGCCTGCCTCACCGGCCGTGGGAAAGTCATGGAAGGGGAAGGGGTGGCCCACATGGCCCGGGCCTTCCAGCAGGCCGGGGCCCGGAGCGTGGTGGTGAGCCTCTGGGAAGTGGCCAGCGAGCCTGCGGTGGAATACATGGTGGCCTTCTACACCCACCTCAAGGCCGGCAAACCCCGCGCCGAGGCCCTGCGCCTGGCCCGGCAGCACCTGAAAACCAAATATCCCAACCCCTACTTCTGGGCCCCCTTTATCCTGCACGGGGAGGGGTGATTATTCATGTCAACCTTGGCATCCTCTCCTCCTGGACATTTCGGGGATGTTCTTCCATGAAAAGTATATGATAAAGCGCTCAGGAAATTCCAAGGCAAAGTGATTAGTCTACATTATTTAGCATCCGAGCATTATGATACAATTTAAATTTAAAAGGAGGAATAAATGCAATACATTAAATGTATAATCTTATTTATTCTTGCCTTTTTATTTATAGGAGGGCCCTCAAAAGGCAACGCTAAACTTTATATTATACATTCTGATTCTGCACCCATTGTTGATATATCTGATCCTAAGGATGGCTACAAAACCACTTGCCGGACTTTACGAATAACAGTCCAGGTAAAGGACCGAGGCTTAGGAATAGGAGATATCCGCTTATACCACAACGGCAAACTGGTGCAGTCACGTGGATCATATCGAACAGAAGCTAAGGAAAAACAAGAAGAAACCGTTAAACAAGAAAGCCAGGGGCCTGCCCCTCTTAGGGGCAATGCCGTTGACTTAAGGATTGGCACAGGCTATCATCAGGCATAACTAATTGAAGATAGGAGATATTCACATGATCACGCCGTGAAAATATCGTGCCAACTCCCGCAGAAAATGATGCTTCTGCCGATTTTTTCCTCCCCGAATTCATCCAACGCTTTCTTCCAGACAGAAAATCTCTGCAATCATTACTGGATATCCGCTTCTTTTCCAGAGTTCGACGCCTCAGCTTGGAGATCACCCTGGCTCTGATGCTTAACATGGTCCGACCAGGAGAGCGAGTCGGGTATCAAAAAGTCATCGACCGTTTTTTCTCAGAAACGGGATTAGCCTTTTCCCACCAGAAAGTCGTCAAGCCCCCCGACAAAGCGGCTTTTCATCGGGCCAGAAAGAAAATTCCGGTAGAGGTCTGCCAACTCCTCTTCGCCGAAGCGGTGGCCTGCGCCCAATCCTTAGCCCGTCAGC